>CAYJVS010000007.1:0-16452 GCA_964373635.1 uncultured Gammaproteobacteria bacterium | reverse complement strand
ACATAGAGTATCTCTCCCCTTGGGAGAGGGGTAGGGTGAGGGCGGGGAGAGGCAAGCGCGGGAAAGGAACAATCTTTTCCCTCCCCCTTCCCATGAAGGAGGGGGGAGGAGCGGTGTGGAGAGACGGCGCGGAAATGGAGGAAACTTTTTGGAAATCACCCTCTCCCTAGCCCTCCCCCATCGCGGGGGAGGGAACCAGGGGGCACCCCGGAGCAGAGCTCCGGGGAATTGTTCGGCGTAAAAACCAAATGAGTGTGCATGATGTTCGTGGACTTGAACACCGGCCGGCCCTACGCCATCCGACCATTGGTCTCATGTTTGACCCGTGGTATACTAGCGCTGCTTCCCGCCGGATTAATCTGCCGCCGCCATGCCCATTGTTTTTGCCGCCATTGTCCCCCACTCCCCGGTGCTGGTGCCCGGCATTGGGAAACGTCATCGGCGCAAACTCGCCGCCACCGCCGCCGCGCTGCGCCTGCTGGAGCAGGAGTTGTACGCGGCCCAGCCCCAACTGTTGGCCATCGTGTCGCCGCATGGGGCGATCGCGGCCGATTTTTTTGGCGTCACCGCCGCGGAATGTTTGCAGGCCGATTTTTCCGCCTTCGGGGATTTCACGCCAGCGCCCACGTGGCGGGGTGATACGGTGACCGCCCAACGGTTGCGCGCGGCGGATGAAACCGGGCATCACGCGCCGCCCTTTCGTCTGCTTGGGTCAAGCGAGATTGATTACGGCGTGGCCGTGCCCTTGGTATTGATGGCGTCCCGTCTGCCGCGGTTGCCGGTATTACCGCTGCGCATTTCCGGGCGGTCGCCCGCCGACCATTGGCAGTTTGGCGCGTTTTTGGGCCAACAATTCCGCACCAACGAGCGCCGCGTTGCCGTGGTGGCTTCCGGGGATTTGTCGCACCGGTTGACGCCGCATTCATCGGCGGGATTTTCCCCTCGCGGCGCCGCGTTTGACCGCGCCATGCTGGAATGTATCCGCCGCGGCGATGCGTCGGCCGTGGTCAACCTCGAGCCCGGTTTAGTCGCGGAAGCGGCCGCCTGCGGCTTTTTGCCCATCGTCACGGTTTTGGGCCTCGTGGATGGCATGGCGGTCCAACCGGTGGTGTTGAATTACGAGGGCCCGTTGGGGGTGGGACTGCTGACGGCGCAGTTTACGTTCAGTTGAGTGTCGTATGATCGCCCAAGTCGTTCCCCTCCTCCGCTTGCCGCGGACCTTGGGGGTGTTTGACTATGTCACCGCGGACCTCGCCGCGACCTTGCGGCCCGGCCATCTGGTGGTGGTCCCCTTTCGTCAAGGCCGCGCGCCGGCGATCGTCTGGAAGATCAAACCAACTCCGGCGCGAGCCGAATTTCCTTACAAGCCCATCCTCCGGCTCCTCGCGCCGCAGCCCGTGTTTACTCCGACCCAGTTGACGCTCGCCGAATGGGTAGCGGCGCAGTACTGCCAATCACTGGCAAACGTCGCCAAGGTGATCGCCCCCGAGCTGCCAACACGGCCCCAGACATTTTTTTCTTCCCCCAATCATTGGTCACCGCCCGCGGCTCCGTTGCGGGATGCCGTCCGTCGCGAGCTGGTGGTCGGTTCGCCCGCGGAAGAGTGGATCGTGGACCGTTGCCGTTCCGCGTTGTCCCGCCGGCAACAGGTGTTGATGGTTGTGCCAGAGGTCGCGCCAGCCCAGGCGTTGTGCGAGATGTTGCGCCGTCACTTCCGGGATGCCGTGGTCTGGTGGCCGGAGCGTCACCAACGGATTGCCGTGATGACCGCGTGGCAGACTTTGCTGGGCGGCGTTCCGCGCCTGGTCGTCGGAACCAGGCGAGCGGTGTTTGCGCCGCTGCCGCGCCTCGGGTTAGTGATCATCTGGGACGAGGCCAACCCGAGTTTGAAGCAATGGGATCAGAATCCGCGTTACCATGCCCGTGACGTCGCCGGCAAACTGGCCGAGTTGTCGCGGGCGGATGTTTGCGCCGTCAGTGCCGCGCCCACCGTATCCAGCTTCTGGGAGGCGGCCCAGGGCCGGGCGCGGCTGATCACCATGCCCCCGGCGCCAGCTCCAGCCGCGCAATTGGTTGACCTGCGCCAGGAACGGGCGTCCGGCAATTTTCTGTGGTTGAGTCGGGCCGCGGAAGCGGCGGTGAGTGACGCGTTGAACCGTTCCGGACCTGGCTTGCGCGTCATCGTGGTGGTGAATCGGAAAGGCAGCGCGGCGTTTGTCCGCTGTCGCGAGTGCGGTTACGTTTTCCGCTGCCCGCGATGTTTTTTGCCGTTTGCCTGCCACGGCGGGAGTGAGCTGGGCGACGGCTCGGCCGGGGCGCGCGGTCTTTCCCTGGCCGTTGATTTGCGTTGCCATCGGTGCGGCGGTACGGCCGAGCTGCCGCCGCTTTGTCCCCGCTGCCATGGTCCCCGCGTACGGCCGGTGGGTTTGGGGATTTTACGGGCATTGCGGCTGCTTGAGCCTTTGGTTGCCGGCGGGTCAGTTCGACGGCTTGATGGAGATCTCTCGGCGCGACGGCAACTGCTCGTCCAACGCGAGCTGGCCGCGGGACGGATTGTCGGGTTGGTGACGACGCAAGTGGGGTTGCGGTTGCTCGCTGGCGTGTCCGCGCCGCTGGTGGTCATAGTCACGGCTGATCTTGGCCTGCAGCAGCCCGATTTTCGCGCGGCGGAACGGACGTATCACCTGATCACCGGCTTTGCGCGGTACGCCACCGACCACCTCATCATCCAGACCTACCATCCCGAGCATCCGGTTTACCAAGCGGTGGCGACCGGGGAGGCGGAACTGTTTTACCGCGCCGAGTGGGACGCGCGCCGAGAGTTTCACTATCCGCCGTTTGGCCGCATCGTGCTGTTGCGCTTCCGCCATAAAACTCTTGGCCGGGCGGAAGCCGAGGCGCGGCGCGTGGCCAATATCCTGCGCCACCGCCTGAAGGTGGAACTTCCGACGGGCAGCGTGTTTGGACCCGAACGCGGCCGGACCGCCGGTCGCACGCCAAGCTGGCAGCTCTGGGTAAAATTTCCTCATGACCCCGGTACCGCTGCTTTTCAAGCCCCGCCACTGACGCGGGTGTACCCGTGGTGGCGAACCGCACTCAACGATTTGCCAGACGGTTGGATCGTGGACGTTGACCCGGAAGAACTTTGAAGCGGTTTTTTCGTTTCCGCCCGCGGATTTTTCTCCCGTCGTGGTGTCGCCGGATTTGGTTGAGTAAAATCTTGACCGAACCCGGGATGACCCCGCGGCCGCGGGGTCACTTGTCCACAGTTTTAATTTTCAATCATTGACACGCCTCGGGTTGAGCGGTAGGATAAATTATTATTTCCCCTCAACTCGCGGTCATGGAAGAAATAAAATCCAAACAAAGTTCACTGCAACGGCTCAAATCGTACGTCGCGTTGCAACTCCAGGCCTATTATCGCCGTGACTGGGAAGTCTACGACCGATTGGAGCAAAAAATCCGCCGCCTGGAAGAACACCTGGCGCGGTAGCGTCGCCCGTTGATTGGTTTATAGCGGTCATGGGCGGCGGACGGGCGTTGACCCGGGCGTTGCGCGTTCTTGGCAAACGAGGGAAATGGTGGTAACGTATCGTCTATGGCCGTTTTACCCTTGACGTACTACCCCGCTCCCCTCTTGCGCCAGGTGGCGGCGCGGGTTACCGACGTGACGGCTGCTGCAATCCAGCGACTGGTTTTGGATTTGAGGGAAACGATGCTGGCGGCACCCGGCATTGGACTGGCGGCGCCGCAGGTTGGCACGCTGCAGCGGGTCATCGTCGTTAGCGTCGAGCAAGGGGTACTCCCGCTGGTCAACCCGGAAATTGTTGACGTCTCGCGCCGGGTGGAGAGCGGCGAAGAAGGTTGTTTAAGCCTCCCGGGCGTTTTTGGATGGGTCAAACGTCCGTGGCGGATTCAGGTGACCGCCCTCGCGCCGTCCGGTGAACCGCTCCAGTTCACCGCCGAGGCGTTGGTTGCCCGCATCATTCAACATGAAGTGGATCACTTGAACGGCATCCTGTTTATTGACCGGACGCACAAATTCACCGCGGGCGCGGCGCAATTGCATGAGTTATGGCGGCAACGGAAAACCTGATTTTTTTTGGCACCGCCGATCTTTCCGCGGCCGTGTTGCGCGCGCTGGTTGAAGCGGGATATAACGTGGTGGCCGCGGTCAGCCAGCCGGACCGCCCCGGCGGGCGCGGCAAACCGGTGCGCGCCACTCCAGTCAAATTGGCGGCTCAAGCGTTGCGGCTGGCGTGCTGGCAGCCGCCGCGGGTGCGCGACGGTCTCCCGGACATGATGGCGGCGCGGCCCGTTGCGGGGGTTCTTTACGCCTATGGGCAACTTCTGCCACCCGAGGTATTGAAAATTTTTCCCCGCGGAATATTAAATCTCCATCCGTCGCTGTTGCCGCGCTACCGCGGCCCCTCACCGGTACCGCAAGCAATTTTGGATGGCGCGCGCGACACTGGCGTAAGCATCATTCGTTTGGATAACCAGCTTGACCACGGCCCGCTGATGGCGCAAGTATCCACGCCTATTGGGCCCACGGAAACCGCGTCCGAACTTTTGGCGCGTTTGGTCAAGCTGGGAATTGCGCTGTTGCTTGAGGTTTTACCCCGATATTTGCGGGGCGGCGTTACCCTCACGGCGCAGGTGGACCGGGATTGCAGCTTCACGCGAAAGATCCTTCGTGACGATGGACGCATCGCGTGGAACCAGCCGTCCGAGCTGATTTTTCGGCAGTACCGCGCGCTGCAGCCGTGGCCGGGGATTTTTACCTTTTGGCAGGGAATCCGGGTGAAACTCACCCGGATTACGCCCGCCGCCGTTGCGGTCAACGGTGCGCCGGGAACGGTCAGCGCGCGCGGCCCGCGGGTGCGCGTCGCCTGCGGGCAAGGGGCGGTGGTCATCCACGACCTTCAGGCCGAAGGGAAAAAGGTCATGACGGTTGCCGAGTTTCTTTTAGGCCATCCGGCGTTCGCCCGCGCCCAACTGGGGTAGCGGCGGGACTGGTCGCCGCGACACTGGCGAACGCGATCATGAACCAACCAATGCCCAGCGGGTGGTTCAAGTAGGGGGAAAACACATTGGTGACGGCCACCCCAATCAGTCCGATGATTATGGCCGCCGGCACTGGCCCAGCCGGCGTCGGTCGTTGGGTGAGTCCCCGCCATACCACGCGAGCAATCCATATCGCGTATACGGTCAGGCCCACCAGCCCGAGCTTGAGGGCAATATCCAGATACCCCCACTCAAACGCCGTGGTGGTGTACCAACCGCCTGGATGCTGCAGCACCACGCGAGGGTCAGCGCTCTGGTAGGTTACCGACTGGCCCAATCCGGATCCTAACCACGGGTGTTTTTGGATGGCGGCAACCAGCGGCGCGAATTGACTTTTTCGGGTGGAGCTGGCGGGCTCCAGTCCAAGGTTCGTAAAGCGGCTGGCAATCACGTTGCCGCCGGCGTTACCGGAAATCAGATTCACCGCGGTCAACTGGGAGGCGAGAACGCCCACGAGCATAACGGCGGTTAGCACGGCTGCCGCGACCGTCATGGTGCGCCGCGCGACCGCGTGGCCAAAAACCACGGCGACACCGACCACTCCTCCAATCCACAAACTGCGCGATTGGCTGATTAACAGCGTCAGACTTCCCAGGTACAGCACCGCTCCAGCGACCGCGAGATCTGACCACCGATGCCACACGCGGTGGACCAGGAGCGTCAAGATCACCAGCAATCCAATCAAACTGTACACATGCGATTGGAAAAAGACGCGAAACAGCGTCCCGCTGACAGGGGTAATTTCTCCCACACCGGTATCGCGGACCCATTGGTAGAGCGGGAGCAGGGGCTCACCAGCGCCATGGCCAAAGAGGTACAGCAGGGTGACGGATTTTACCGCCAACGTGGCCATCGCGGCGGCCAGTAATTGCACCAGGCGAATCCAAACGGCTGGCCCTTGCAGCGTCGCGGTGACCACGGGCAGTAAGAAAAAAAATAACCAACCGTTGGCGTCAAAAAACACCTGGGCAAAAGGGTGGTTGGCCAGGCCGTTGATGATGCCGTAGGCAAGGATAGCGGCGAACGCGAGGGTCCAATACCGTTCGGCTGACGGACGGAGAGCCTTTTTTTGTTGAGAACGATGGCGCAAGAGGAAGTGACTTACGCCAACTCCAAGAACGATCAAAAACAGCACCATGCGGATTGAGAGCACCCCTGATTGACCCAGTGGCACGCTGAAAAGGTACCCTTTGCCGCCGACAAACAGTTCTCCCAAAAGTATGTAGACACCCCAGTGCGGATTGACCAGTGCCAGCGCCAGCGTCACCCCGGCAATGCCAAGGGCGACCGCATGCCCCAACCCAGGATGAAAATATCCCAGGAGCGACAAAAGTTCGCCCGCGGCAAACGCGGTTAAAAACCCCAGGAAATATCGATTGAATACGGTCACGGTTGAATATTTTAGTCTACGCTCCTACCCGCACATGATTGAGTACTTTACTGCCGCACGGTGGGCGACGCGGGCGTGACGCCAGATGATCGGGAACGGAAAAGTTGACTCAACCATGCCAGAAGTAAACTCAACGGGTGGAGCGCGATGAGCAATGCCCACGGCAGCAGACCGTGGTGTTTTTTTACGTAGGTAAATAGTGAGCGGTTAAACTGACGCTGGCGCGCTACGCTTTGCAGTTGTCCAAAGCTTTGCCCGCCGGCGTGCGTTACCACCGCGTCCGCGCAGTACCACACCGGCAGGCCCGCGTCGTTTGCCCGTTTGCACCAATCAACCTCTTCAAACCAGTTGTAATACCGTTCATCCAGCACGCCAATTTTGTCCACGGCCCAGCGTGCAAGCAGAAGACACGACCCGGCTGGTTGTTCCGCCAGCTGGGTTTTTTGGTAATCGAAATCGCGGGCGATGTAGCGGGAGAAAACGGGCGCTTGAGGAACCACGTGATGGAGCTTTAAAAGGATCAGGGCGAGGGCGGGCAACGTCGGCAAGCGGCGAACCGAGGGTTGCAGCGTCCCGTCGGAGTTCATGTGGCGAGCACCGACTGCCGCCGCGTGGTGCGCGTTCGCGCAGGCAACCAGGGCGGCAATGGCGCTGGGATGCAGTTCAGTGTCCGGGTTCAGCAGCAAGAGGTACTCTCCCCTCCCCTGTTGCAAACCCATATTCGTCGCCTGGGCAAAGCCATGATTTTTTTGGTTACGAATGACGTGGAGGCGAGGAATTTCCGCCGCGAGCGATTCCGCGGCATCCGCGCATTCGTCGTTTGAAGCGTTGTCAATCACCAAGATTTCCCCGCGCACCCTCCCCAGTGCCGTGGGGATTGATCGGAGGCACGGCCCAAGGTATTGGCGGACATTCCAGGAAACGATGATGACGCTGACGTCAGGCGTGGAATTCATAATTTATCCGAGGCCGTGTTTTTGCATCACCACTGCCATTGCCACGCGATACGCGCGAACCGCCGGCAGCCACGGCAGCCATGGATAAAAAAACTTCGGCAACCATCGGCTCATGGTGCCGCCCGGGGCGACGGTAAACAACACTTCATCTACCCACACCCCTTCATGGCCTTGCTCTAGCATGGTCAGCCATAGGTCCCAATCCTGGAATCGTTTGAGGGATTCGTCAAATCCCGGAAAATGCGCGCGACGGAGCAGCGCGGTGGTGTGAATGTACGGCATCTGGCGCAATCGATGAGGGTCAAACGGGTACGAGCGAAAAGTCTTTCGGCCGAATTTGAACCCGGAATACGCGTAGGATTTCTTGGGGTTGGCTTGCAGGCATCCGTGGAGGGTGTTGGCGGAGTTTTTTTGGAGTGTTATATCAGCGTCGCAAAATAATAAATACGGAGCCATGGTTTCGCGCGCCCCCCGGTTGCGGGCTGCTGCCGCGCCGCGATTGGTTTGTCGAATAACCCGAATGTCAGGCGAAATTTCTCGTACCGTTTCAGCCACCGATTCCGTTGACCCGTCATCCACCACGGTGAGCGTGAAATCGGTCCATGATTGTTGCAACCACGAGGCGAGGCAACGGCGCAATAATGTAGTTTGATTAAAAACCGGAATGATCACGTCTATCGTCGCCATAGGCGTTCGCCCCCATCATTCACCCAGAATGTCCGCCAGTTGAGTTCCACGGTCTTCCCAACGAAAATGCGTCAGCGCGCGGTCTTGCCCCTGCAATCCCAGCGTGTGCGCATACGCATGATCGGTCAACAATCGCGCCAGCGCCTCGTAGAGCGCGTCGGCATCATTCGGCGGTACGAGCAATCCGGTGTGTTCATGAACCACCGCCTCCCCGACTCCACCAACGCGCGTTGCCACCACGGGTTTGCCAAAACTATTGGCCTCAAGATACACCATGCCAAACCCTTCCATATCGCCCGCGCGATTATCGTCGGGCGTCAGCGCAAAAACATCGCTCGCTTCATACCAGGCGGCCAGCGTTTCCCCACTAATTTCACCCGTAAATATGACCGCCTGACTGACGCCGCGAGCGCGAACCAACCTTTCCAGGCGCTGACGTTCCGGCCCGTCGCCCACCATCGCGTACCGCAAATTCGGAACCGCCCGCGCCAATTTCGGCAGCACGCGGATGATATTGCCGTGTCCTTTCCTCCGAACCAAGCGACCGACGGTCAGCAGCACCCGTTTCCCCGCGAGTCCGAATTGCTCCCGAAGATGGCGCGCGGTTGCCATTGATATCCGCGGCTCCGATACTCCGGGAGTCAGCACAAAAATTTTCGCCGCAGAAATTCCGTAACCACTAACCAGGTCAGCCGTGGCAAAACTGTTCGCGATCACGCCTTCGGCCCGCGCCAGGATCAAACGAGCCAGGAGGCGTTTTCTGCCCCCCAGCCGCGCCACATCCATTCCGTGAACCACCACCCAATACGGCACGCCCATGCGCTGCCGCACGATCAACGCCACGGTTCCGTAGGGTAAAATTTGCCCCACCAGCAGGGCCGCGAACTTTTTTTTCCGCGCCAGCGCGCCAAGCCGCGCGACTGCCGGCAACCATGTGGGCCAATACCATCCGCCACTGATCAGCTCGCGGCGGATGATGGCGTAGGGTTGACGGGAATCAAACTCGCGGTCCCGCGGCATCGGCGCCGTCAAGACGGTTATTGTTCCCCGCGGGACGTGTCGGCAAAGTTCGTGGTAGTAGGTGGCAACTCCTCCGACCCGGGGTGGAAAATCATCGCTGATGAGAAGGGTGGTACGCATACCGGTCTAAACGGACACGCCGCGGATTTGTTGAATAATTTTTTTGGGTGATGGCCAGGTTTTCAGTCCCATGCTGACGGCCAGATACGCGACCGCCCCGGCGGCGAGCGCGGCAAAGACGTGGAAATACGGCAACGTCATCCACAGCACCGCGGCCATGACGAGCGCGGCGAGGGTAATTTTAAGCACCAGCGGGATGAGGTAGGCGCGGTCCCAGGGCACGATTGAACGCACGCTTAATCCGTCTAACAGGATCAAGAGAATGTTCGCCGCCAAAAATACGGCGGCGGCGCCCACGAAACTGAAGCGCGGAATCAGCGCGATGTTTCCGGCCACCGCGGCCGCGGTCATTACGCCGCGGTTGATGGTGTTAGAGCGTTGACGGTCACAGGCGTTCAAGAGGTAACCGGTTGGAAAACTTAAAAAAATGAACGGCAGCGCCGCGGCCATCAGGCGGAATGCCCCCGTAACATTGACGTAGGCGGGCCAAACCGTGGCGAGAATGTACGGCGCGGCAATGATCAACGCGAAACTCGCGGGTAGACTAAATCCCAGCACATAGCCGCAAGCGCGGGAAAAAAAACTGGTGAGCTTTTGGCGCTGATCGCGGTAGAGCCGCGTAAAGACGGGAAAAATCACGGCCGCAAATGCCGCCGGGATAATTTGCTGCAACGACGTGACGACCTTGGCGGGAATGGCGTAGTTGGCCACGGCCACGTTATTCTTTAAGGATCGCAAAAGCACGGTATCGGCGACGTTGTAGACGCGCCCAAAGACCAGTGACAGGGCAAACGCCGGAGCGAGGGTCACGATGTGTCGGAGGATCGGACCCTGCCATTGCGGTCGCAGCCGGTAACGCAACTTTCGCTTGACCCACAGCGCTGCCAGCGCCAGATTGGCCCAGCTGGCAACGACCAGCGTCAGCACCAAATGCCGCGGCGAGCGTGACGTGGCCAAGACGGTGACGCCACCGGCAATGATCAGCAGCTGCACTACCAACGTTGTCGCGCTTTCGTAACGGAGGTTGCGAAATGCCTTCAACACCCCCCATAAACTCAAGGTGAAGGCGTCCATGACCACAAACCCCAGGGCTAATAAAATGAGCTGGCGTTCCTCCAACGGGCGGACGCTGACGGCCACCACGAGGCTGGCCGCGCCCAGCACCGCGGCGCACAGCAACAACTTCAGGCCAAAAATATTCCGCAAGTAACGGTTGCCGGCGGCCGGATCGCGGGCCGTCTCGCGGATCAAAATTGGCGTTAACCCCAAGTCAGTAACACCCCCAAAAAGCGTGGCAAAATTTAGGGCAAACAAGAACATCCCTAATGTCGCTTTAGTCAGTTGATTGGAAAGGTACCAAAAATACCCCAAGGACAGCACCTTCTGGGCGACCAGCGCCCCGGTGAGCCAGATGGTGTTCTCCGCGACTGGATATGATCGCATACCCCGATATAACTTTGACAGGTTACCAACAACCAAATGGTGCGTGACCTTTTCTCATGCTATCTTCAACCGGCCCGCGACGGGCATACCCGCGTCGTCAGGCGGCATCAAGACCGGCTTAACCAACGGCGCCATCCAACGGATCTTTCAAAGTTGTCTAACGGGGCATACGTCCAGTATAGCGGAAACTAACGGCGGGCGAAACGCAACCGCTCCGATGCCCCCCCGCGACTGCGGTGGCGGCCATCGGAGCGGTCAAACGGTTGGGGCGTTTCCCCTACCGCTTCGCCCACTGCGGGGCGCGCCGAGCGCGGCGCAACCCGGGTTTTTTTCGCTCCTTCACCCGCGGGTCGCGCCGGAGCCACCCGTGCGGCTTGAGGGTCGCGCGCAGCGTTGGCTCCCAACGAGTCAGAGCGCGGGCAATGCCGTGACGCACCGCTTCGGCCTGGCCATGGGCACCGCCGCCTCGGACGCGGACCGAACCGGAGATCGTTTCGATGTTGCCGGTGGCTTTCAGCGGCGCCAGCACGACTTCTTGCAGATGCGTCGGACGAAAATAGTCGGCGAGCGGTTGTTGGTTGACCATGAGTTGGCCGGCCGTACCCGGGTGCAAACGGACGCGCGCCACCGCGGTCTTGCGCCGTCCCACCGCGACCACCACCAGGGCTGGCGGCGGCGCGACGCTGGGAGCGGCGGTTTTGGATTTCGCCCGCGGGTGGCGTTCTCGCTCCCTTGAGGCGACGGGGGGCCGAACGCGGGTTTTTGTCGTCCGCATACCGTGCGAGAATTACGGAATAATTTTCAACCGGCGCAAGCGAGCTGACCGCAGCCGGTTGTCCGGGAGCATGTGGGCAATGGCGTGGCGCAGGATGGTTTCCCGCCGGCTCCGCGCCAGCTCTTGGGCGCTATGCCGGCTGACGCCTCCCCCGTACCCGGAAGCGCGGTAGTAAATTTTTTGCCGCATTTTTTTCCCGCTGAAACGCAAGGACCGGCCGTTGACCACGGTGACAAAATCCCCCACGTCGCGGTTGGGAACGTAAGTCACCTTGTGTTTACCCAGCAACAACCGGGCGGCGCGCGTCGCCAAACGGCCGACCGGAAGTTCGGCGGCGTCAAGCTGATGGATGATTCGCTTTCCGCTGACGGCGGGGCGCGGCGCCATAGCGGGTTAGATAAACTCAACGCGCGCGAGGGCGGCTCCGTCACCGGCCCGCGGGCCGAGCCGAACCATTCGCAAACACCCGCCAACACGCTGTTGGTACCGCGGGCCCAGCACCTCCAAAATTTTATTCGCCGCGGCCGGATCGGGAAGCGCCGCCAGCAAATGCCGCCGATGGGCAAGCGTCGAATGTTTCCCGATGCGGATTAACCGTTCCACGACCGGGATGACGGCTTTGGCTTTGCCCCGCGTCGTGGTCAGCTTTTCATAGAGGATGACGCTGGTGGCCAAATTGCACAGCAACCTCCGCCGTCCAGCGGCGTTGCGATCCAGAACGACTTTGTGTTTACGGTGGCGCATCGTGAGAAAAAGAAGCCAGGAACTATTCCGCCGCGGCGGATTTTTTCGTCCGGCGTTTGGGTTTCGGTTCCTCGGATGCCGGCGTCGCTGCCGCGGCTGGCGGTTCCGGCTGGATTGGCGCGGTTGGCCGAGGCTCGGCTGACACCTCGGGTGTTGATGTGACCGTCGCGGCCGGCGCCGCCGTTGCATCCGACGGGAGTGGCAGATATTCCGCCAACGTGTTGAAGTGTTCGATTAAATACTGGTTCGCCTGCTGGACGGCATCGCGTGGCGTCATGGTGCCGTCCGTTTCAATCTCCAGCACCAATTTGTCCCAGTTGGTCATCTGGCCGACCCGCACATTTTCAATTTGAAATCCCACCTTGCGAATCGGACTGAAGAGCGCATCGAGGGCAATCATGCCGACCTCAAGCGGCTCTTTTTCACGGGCTTCGGTTGGTTCGTAACCGCGGCCGGCGCGCACCATCAGTTCCATTTCCAAATGAGCGGCCGGGTCGGTCAGCGTGGCAATCACCTGTTGGGGATTGGCGATTTCGACGTCGCTGGTCGCCTCGATGTCTCCGGCCGTCACCACCCGTTCGCCTTGGGCGTCAATGCGCACGCGCACCGCTTCAGCGGCAAACACCTTGAGACGAACGCGTTTGAGGTTGAGGGAAATTTCAACGAAATCTTCCTTGACATGGGAGAGGCTGGAAAACTCGTGCTGAACCCCCTTGATGCGAAACGCGGTAATCGCGGCGCCGGGGAGCGACGACAGAAGCACCCGCCGCAGGGCATTGCCCACCGTCGTGCCATAGCCCGGGTAGAAAGGTTCAATGGTCACCGTCGCGATGGCCGGATCGTTTGAAGGCGCCACCGTCACGGTGGTCGGCAGCGGAATGTTTTCCATACATTGCGGCAAATGAAAAAATTATCAAACTAGCGGGAGTAAAGTTCCACCACCGCTTGGGCGTTGAACAACCCCCGGAGAACTTCGGCGTCCGGCGGACTGATAATTTTGGCCTTCCGGTCGTCGTCAGCCGCCGCGTCAATCCATTTGGGCACGCCGAGCTTAACGCCGCGTTCGCGCGAATCCGCAAAGACTTTTTTGACGCGCTTGTTCTCCCGCACGGTGACAACGTCGTTGACCTTGAGGCGGTACGATGGCACGTCAACGCGCTGGCCGTTAACCTCAATGAACCCGTGGTTGACCAGTTGTCGGGCTTGGGGGCGAGTCAGCGCCCAGTGCAGCCGGTAGACCACGTTGTCCAATCGCATCTCCAGCATGCGCGCCAGGTGCACGCCGGTGTCGCCGCTTTGTTTCATCGCGTGACGGTAGTAGGTTTGAAATTGGCGCTCGGATAACCCGTAGGTGCGGCGCGCGCGCTGTTTTTCCCGAAACTGCTGGCCGTAGGCGGTCAGCCGCGGGCGGCCCCTCGGACCGTGCATTCCCGGGGGGTAATTGCGCCGCATCAGCGGGCACTTGGGCGAATCACAAATCTTAACGCCTAAGCGCCGGCAGAGCTTATGTTTGGGACCCAGGTAACGGGACATGGCAATCGTACTAATGCCCAAGGGTTAAATCCGGCGGGGTTTTTTGGGACGGCAACCGTTGTGCGGCAAGGGCGTAATGTCTTTGATGCTTAACACCGCCAAACCTTGCGCGTTCATCGCCCGAATCGCCGCTTCCCGTCCCGAACCCAATCCTCGGACGAACACGCTGACTTCCCGCATGCCGTGCTCGTGCAACCGCGGCATCACGTCGCGGATGATCGCACCCGAGGCATAGGGCGTGGCCTTTTTGGGTCCGCGAAATCCGGAGCGGCCGGCCGAGCCTTGGACCAAGACATTGCCCTGGGGGTCGGTAAAGGTGACCAAGGTGTTGTTATACGAGGCGTTCACGTACGCCCGTCCCACCGGTACTGGCCGGCGGGTTCGCTTCACCCCGCCCGAAACCGCCGGAGCGGCCTTTCCCGGGGCCACAACGGCCACTGACCGCGATGGCGCGGCTTGAGCATGGGGCGTGGTGATTTTCGCCATATATGGTTACGTCTTTTGGGCCGTTGGTTTGCGGCCGGAACCCATGGTCTTTCGGACATTGCCGCGCACGGTGCGGGAATTCGTCCGCGTGCGTTGGCCGCGGACCGGCAAATGCTTGGCGTGGCGGATGCCGCGGTAGGCGCCAATTTCTTTGAGCCGTTTGATGTTGAGCATAATTTCGCGCCGCAGCTCGCCTTCCACGCGGTAATTTTTCTCAATGATTTCCCGTAACGCGTTGACCTCGCGTTCGCTTAAGTCCTCCACTCGGGCGTCCGGATTAACCTTGGCCTGACGCAGAATCACGTTCGCCGCGCTCCGGCCAATGCCATACAGATAAGTCAAGCCCACCTCCACGCGCTTGTTCGCCGGTAACGTAATGCCACTAATGCGCGCCATAACTGGTTGATATTTCAATATCGAAACGTTGAAATTTCGTTCACCCTTGCCGTTGACGGTGCTTGGGAATGGGACAAATGACTTGGACCCGCTTGTGTCGGCGGATGATTTTGCAGTCCTTGCACATCCGTTTGACCGAGGCGCGAACCTTCATACCGCAAACCGCGAATAAGTAGTGTTCTTAGTACCGGAAAATAACCCGTCCCTTGGTCAGATCGTACGGACTGATCTGCACTTTGACGTGGTCGCCGGGCAGCAGTTTAATCCGGTTCATCCGCATCCGGCCCGAAAGGTGGCCAAGAATTTCCGTCCCGTTGTCCAGGCGGATCTTGAAATTGGCCGCGGGCAACAGCTCAACCACCTCGCCGCGGACTTCTAAGAATTGTTTACTCGCCGATATCGGTGCCAACGACGCCATGCGCGGAGTTGAACGCAAAACTACATTAAAACTCGGGGCAAGCACGCGCTTGCTCGAATGGTATCCGCGTCCTCGAGCGGGGTTTTGCCGTCACCACGGCGCTAAATCCAATCAAAACGAGTGACGATGCGGATGCTGGCCGAGGACTTAAATTGGTTGAGGATTGGCCAAATAATCTCGAACCGGATTCGTGAGTCAATCGTAGCCCAATTCGCCGGGGTTGTCAAATTTGTCGTATTCTGCAGGCTAAAATGTAACTAAAGACCCACCGGTTCTGCAGGATAGAAAAGTAACCCAAAATTAGCTAGGGTTTGAGGAAGAACGGCTAATTCCTTATCCTCAAACTCATATGCAGCGCTTCATGACTATGGAAGCAAAAAACCAATACCTCCACACCCTCATCACTCAGCGCGGCGGATATCATTTGGTCAGACGGAAGGAGAAGTCGCGTCTTCTTGATGAGTACTGTCGCGTCACCGGCCAGCATCGAAAGTATGTCATCAGAAAGATTAACTCGGGCCGCTATGTGCAAACCATGCGGGTCGAGAACGGTGAACGCCAACGGACGCGACGATCATATTACGATGGCAACGTCATGGGCCACCTCATCACGCTCTGGAACATCTTCGATCGGCCGTGCGGACAGCGCATGGTCGCCCAGATCAGGACAGAACTCGCGCGTTTGCAACGCTTCGGCGAGATCACGGTATCCGCCGAGATGGAAGAAAAACTCCGTCGTATCAGCGCGCGGGAAATCGACCATACCTTACACGCGCACAAGGAGAAGGAACGTCTGCTGCAGAAATACGGAAAAAAGATCCACCCCCTGCTCTACCAAAAGATCCCCGTCAGGATATCCTCGGAACAAGACCGCACCACCGTCGGGAATATCCAGATCGACCTGGTCGAGCATTGCGGCCAGAGCGCTGCTGGCGCGTATATCTCCACGCTCTCCACGACCGACTTGGCCACGAACTGGTGGGAAGGAGGGGCGGTGCTGACGAAAAGCATGACCGGCGTTGGTGAAAAGATTGACGCGGTACGGCAACGGTACCCGTTTCCTTGGAATGGATTCCACACCGACAACGACTCGGCCTTCATCAATGGACACCTCTCCCGGTATGCCAAGGGCAACGAGCTCGATTTCACCCGATCACGACCGCAGGAAAAGAATGACAACTTTCTGGTGGAGCAGAAGAACGGACGGGTGGTGCGGCGGAGCGTCGGGTATCTTCGGTACGATACGCATCGAGAATGTGCCATCCTCAACGAACTCCATCAACTCACCGGAAGGTACCAGAATTTTTTCCAGCCCGTGATGAAACTCAAGGAGAAGAAACGAATTGGGTCGAAGGTCAAGCGGACGTTCGAGGAACCCACGACGCCGTACCAGAGGGTGTTGGACAGTCCCCATGTC
>CAYJVS010000006.1:0-16895 GCA_964373635.1 uncultured Gammaproteobacteria bacterium | reverse complement strand
CGGCGGCCTCGGGAGAAAACGCGAGCCGCGCCAGCTCGGGCCAGGGCCGCGCGACGGCCGCGCGTAAAAGTTTAATCGCCGTCGGGCTCACGGGCAAACGGTCGACGCCGGCCGTGCCGCCCCAACAGCGCGCGCAGACCAGTCCACCCCGTCCGGGGTCAAACTGGTTGCCGTGCGGCAGCAGTTCACCGCGGCACTCCAAACAGCGCATGACCTCGGGCCGGTACCCCAACAGCGTCAAGAGCTTGAGGGTGAAAAAACTCGACGCCGCCGTTACCCCACGGACTGGCCACATGGCAACGGCGCGGAGCACGTCCACGACCAGCGCAAAAATCGCCGGTTCGGCAACGCCTGGTAAAACGACCTGGTCAATGACCCGGACGCAGCGAATGGCCGCCGTCAGATGGGCGGCAGACTCGCCCAGCGGCAACAACCGCTGGCGACACAGCGCGCCGGTGACCTTAAACGTCGCCCCGCGCTGCACCATGGTCACCAGCACCACGCCAAACGGCTCCAGCTGCCCCGCCAGCTTGCTGACGAGTTTTTGGCTGCCGGCCGCGATCGCGTCAATCTTTCCGAGACGGCGGCACAGCAAGGAATAGGTCCGGTCATGCTCGCGCCACGGCCGGTGCCAAAGCGTCACGGCCGGGGTGGTCAGATAGCGCGACATACGGCAGGAAACGCGAACACCATGAGATACGGCGATGGATGTTGACGGGCGTTATCGCGTCATGGGATTGCGTGGGATGGTCACGATGCCTGTATCCATGATCGTCGGCGGTCATCGTGAGACGAAAACGATGCCCCTTTCCATTATCGTCCGCGGTCATCGTCGTACGGTTACGATGCCCGTATCGTCAAACGTCAGACGGTGACGTGCCCCCCCCTCACCCCGGTTCCCTCTCCCCTTGGGAGAGGGGTACCTGTCCTCCGTAGCCTTGGCGAAGGAGGAGGGTGAGGGCGGGGAGAGGGTGGCCGTGGGCCGGGTGAGGGTGTGAGCCGAAGACGTACCACGATCCGGGCCTCGTTTCCGTCCGACTAAGACGATCGACGAGATAAAAAACGGGCCTCGAGACCGTCCGACGAAGACTTACCCCGGGTTCAGACGGCATCATTGCTCGCTTGCCGGTCCAGCCACGATTGCAACACCAGCATGGCGGCAACGGCGTCCTCCGGCTGACGGGCCCCGGCACCGCGGAGGCGGATGGCTTCCCGCGTGCTGAACCGCTCGTCGTGCAGGCGTACGGGCAAGCCGGTAGCGCGCTCTAGCGCCGCGGCAAACCGTCGAACCGAAACGGGAAGATCTCCTTCGCGTTCCGGGCGGAGCGGGAGCGGCAACCCGACAACAATTTCGGTGATCCCCTCTTCCCGGCAGCGCTGTTGCACGGCGGCAAAGAGCGCGCGCTGCCCGCGGTTTTCCAACACCCCCAAGGGCACCGCCGGCGCGCCGTGAGCGGCCTTGGCCAACCCGACCTTGCGTTTACCGTAGTCAATGCCGAGAATTGCCATGGGTTACTTCAGCGATGGACGACCAAATGTAGTTTGGCGCGCGAGACACCAGGGCAACATAGACCGCCAGCAAAACGACGACAACGACCGCAGTCACTAGCCGACGCCACGGTCGGGAGATGGGCTGAAACGCGGCCATGGGCGACGGGGAGGAACGCGGCGCCGACGTCACCTGGATCGTAACCGCCAACCACACCACCCCCACGAGGTACCCGGCCACCACGTCACTCGGGTAATGCACACCAAAGTAAATTCGACTGAAGCCCACCGCCAGCACGGTTACCACGCCAAACATCAACGCCAGGACGCGGCGGGAGCGCGCGGCGGTCGCACGCCACGCCACATACATGAGGTACCCGTAGGTGACGGCGGCGAGCGCGGCATGACCGCTGGGAAAAGAAAACGACGGCTCAAGGATCGCCGCCACGGGGGGCCGTTGACGCGCCACCAGTAGTTTCGTCAGGGCAACCGTCAGGCTCGTCCCGGCAACGGCGAGGCCAAACGGTATCGCCAGCGGCCACTTCCCCCACGCCCACGCCATCACCACCACACCCAACGTCAAGCTCGCGATCCAGGTGAATTCGCCCAACGCCGTTATCCCAAACATCATGCGACTCAACCACCCAACACGAGCCTGGGCCAAAAGCTTGACGCTTTCGGCATCGCCCCCGCTGATCAAAACAACGGCGAACAGGGCGCACCCCAGGCCCAAAAACGACCGCCGGAAACTCGGTTGAACCGGAAAGATTCGCCACCGCGGATTTCGCCCCGCTGGCAGCCGAGAACGGCCGGCGTGAGACGCCGCTTCAAGACTGTTGGCCACGGGGAAAATCAGTCAACACCTCGTGACCGGTCTCGGTCACCGCGACGGTGTGCTCAACGTGCGCCGACAGCGAGCCATCGGCGGTCACCACGGTCCAGCCGTCCGGCAGAATGTTCACCTCGGCCGCGCCAACATTGACCATCGGCTCAATCGCGATGACTAGGCCCGGCGTGAGCTTGACGGCCGGTTCACGGGGTTCGACGTAATTGGGTACCCGCGGCTCCTCGTGCACGGCAAACCCCACGCCGTGGCCCACCAACTGGCGCACGACGCTGTAGCCTTCGGCTTCCACCTTTTTTTGAACGGCGCGACCGATGTCGGCAATCACCTTCCCCGGCGCGACCTGCGCCATGCCGGCCACCAGCGCCGCTTCAGTCACCCGCAATAACCGTTCGACGGCGCGACTGCAGCGCCCAACCGGCACGGTTTTGGCCATGTCAACGTATAACCATTGGCCTTGCTCGGCCACGGCCAGCCCGAGATCAAGCCCGATGATATCGCCGGCCTGGAGCACCCGCGCGGAGGGCGGCGCATGCACCACCTGATCGTTGACCGACGTGCATAACGCGGCGGGAAACCGCGGGCCCTTGGCGCGGGCGCGGTAGCCGAGAAACGACGGCCGTGCGCCTGCCGCGCGGATGCGAGATTCCGCCAGCGCATTCAGTTCGGCGGTGGTCACGCCAGGATGGACCGCGGCAATCACCGCGTCCAGCACCCGGGCTAAAAGGTGTCCCGCTGCCCGCAAACGGTCAAGCTGCGCGGGTGATTTATAGGTGATCATGGGGATCAACGAGATGTACCGGCCGACGGTTTCAGCCGCGCGACAATGGCGCGATGAATCTCCCGGATCGCCGGACGGCCATCCACGGTGATGAGCAACCCCCGCCGGCGGTAGGCGTTAATCAGCGGCGCGGTCTGGCGGTGGTAGATGGCGAGGCGCTTTCTGACCGTGGCCGGCTGGTCATCGGCGCGCACAAACAAGGCGCGGCCGCACCGGTCGCAACGGCCGTCATACTTGGGGGGATGATACTTAACGTGATAACTCAAGCCGCAGACACAGTTGAGCCGTCCGGCGATGCGGGCAACCGCCACGCGATCCGGCAGGGCAATCTGAATCGCGTGGGTGAGGGGAGCAATCCGTTGCAAGGCGTCAAGCTGCCGGCGGTTGCGCGGGTAGCCGTCAAGCGCAAATCCGCGCCGCCGAACGGTTGGCGTCATCAGGGACGGGCGGATGATCGCGTTGGTCAGACGGTCGGCAACAAGCTGACCGGACGCCAACGCCCGCTGGACTTGGCGTCCCACCGCGGTTTTTTGCGCCACCGCCCGGCGGAAAATTTCGCCCGTCGCGATATGCGCCAACCCGAAACGACGCGCCAACAGCTCCGCTTGCGTGCCTTTCCCCGACCCTTGGACGCCAAAGATGACCAGCCGGTAGGGCTGCCTCCGCGAGCGACGGCGTAAACGTGAACGTGGCATATGCAATACACGCTGACTAACTTCCCAGGGTAGCGGACGGCGGAAGAAAAATCAACGGCAGAACGCCCGTGGAGCTTGGCGGCGGCTGCACGTAATACAACCGGACGCTGGGCCGGAGCTGGTAACTTTGCACCTGGGCGCGCGGCGGCAACCGCAGCCGGTAAAACGCCGAATCCTGCACCACCAGCACGTCGTAGCGGGACATGACCGCGGGATCAGGCGCATCCATCGCGCGCAGGTATTCAACCGACAACCCATGGAAGTAAAACGGCAACGGCCAGTAGTCGTCGGCAATAATCAACACCCGGGGCTGACCCTGGCGCAGCCCTTTAACGCGGGAAACTAACGACAAAACGTCTGCCGACGTGTGTTCGTAGGCGTAGGGATTGCCAAACTGCCAGGGCATAAGGAAATTAAACGTCAGCGTCATCACGCCCAAAAAAAGTCCGCTGGCGAGCAGGGCCGCGGCTTTGACGCGACGGCCGGGCAGGCCCAAATACCCAAACGCCGCCAGGGTTACCAGCGGCACGGTGAGATTAACTAACAGCCACGGCGTTTTGTACGGAATGAGGCTGTAGGCTAAAGCGACGCCGATAAACCAGACCGCCAGACACCGGCCCAGGACGCTGCGCCGCGCGCGCCATAACCCGAGCAACCCAAAGACCACCACGGGCAGTTCGTAGCGAACCAACAACTCCAGGTAAAACCACCCGGGCTGGCGGTGGCCGCCGCCTTGCACGCCCCGCGCTACCCAGGGCGCCAGACCGCGCGGCGAATCGAAAAGTCCTTGCGGATAGGTGAAAAAATTGGTGTACGCCACCGCGTACGTCACGCCAAACCCCACCACGGCCCAAAGCAACGCGGGCCAAAAATTAGCCTGCCACCCCACGGCCTGAAGCCGCCGGCGATGAACCCAGGCCGCGACGACGAGGACCGCCAGCATAAAAATGGCGGTTTCCTTGGTTGTCAACAACAACGCCAGGGTGATGGCCAGCGGCGGCAGCCACCGCGGCTGCCCCGTTTCCACCAGGGCAACCAACAGCAGCACGCTCAACAAACTCAACACCAGCACCGCGACCTCATGGATGGCGTAGCGGGAAAAATACGTCACCGAGGGCGACAGCAGCAAGCCGCCGGCCGCCAACAGCCCCCAACGGCGATCCCACCGGCCAGCGACCAGCGGCAAGCTCACCAGCGCGATGCCCAAAAGCGCCGCCGGCAACCGGAGCGACACGGCCGAAATTCCGCCGAAAAGAAACGACAAAAAAATCGCGTAAAACATGGTGGGGCCGTGGTAGTTGGTCGGATCGTAGCGGTACTGGCCGGTCGGCGCGATCTGCGCGGCAAACCAATAATTGACGCCCTCGTCGTGGTGCAACGGGCGCAGGTCGAGTCCAAGCAATCGAGAAAACAGGGCTGCCCCGAGGAGAGCAACGACAACCCAGCGGGTCTGACGAGACGACATACGATCTTTGTAGTATAGCATGCAAAATAAACCCCACGCGGTAGCCACCGCGCGGGTCCCTCAACGTGCGCCAAAAACTGACAACTGACAACTCCCCCCCCCGCGCGGGGAATCTCCCGCGGGGAGACAACGGACAACTAATTTCACAGCCCCTCGTACTCGCGCATGGTCAGCTGCGATTCAATTTGCTTGGTGGTTTCAATCACCACGGACACCACGATCAACAGCGACGCCCCCGACAGCGTCAGCGTCTGGAGTCCGGTGAACGACTGCATGGCAATCGGCAGCACGGCAATCAGCGCCAAAAACAGCGCGCCCGCCAGCACGATCCGCTGGGAAACGCTTTTCAGGTACTCGGCGGTCGGCCGGCCCGGCCGGGTGCCGGGAATAAACCCGCCTTGCTTTTGGAGATTTTCCGCCACTTGGTCCGGATGAAAGACAATCTCGGTGTAAAAATAGGTGAAACCAAAGACCAAGAGGAAAAACATCAGGCCGTACCCGACCGGGTTGGTCTGGCTGGTGAAAAAATTCTGCGTCCATTGTCCAACGCGCACTAACCAATCGCTTTGGGCTTGGACTAAAAACTGCGCCAGCATTGAAGGAAACAGCACAATCGAGATGGCAAAAATGATCGGGACCATGCCGGCTTGGTTGACGCGCAGCGGCAGGTGGGTGCTGGAGCCGCCGTACGATTGCAGCCCCCGGACGCGGCGCGCGTAGGTCACCGGAATGTTCCGTTGGGCCTCGGTGATGTAGACCACCGCCGCCGTGGTCACCACCGCCACCACCAAAAAGACCAGGATGCTTGCCACCTGCGTCGGATCGTAGACCGCCAACGTCTGCTGCACCGCGGTGGGGATGCCGGTGACGATGCCGGCGAAAATGATCAGGGAAATGCCGTTGCCGATCTTGCGCTCCGAAATGAGTTCGCCCAGCCACATCAAAAAAATGGTGCCGGCGGTGAGGGTAATGATGGTCGCCAGCAACTGCCCGGGCCGCATCGCGGCCACGAGCTGTCCGCCGCCCGGCAACGGCTGCCGCTGCAAAAGCACAATCAACCCGTAGGCCTGGAGCAGCGCCAACGGCACCGTCAACAGCCGCGTCCACTGATTAATCGTGCGCTGGCCCGCTTCCCCTTCCTTGCTCAACTGTTCCAGCCGCGGCACGATCATGGTCAACAGCTGCATGATGATGGACGCGGTGATGTACGGCCCCACCCCCAACGCGACGATGGAGAAATTTTCCATCGCCCCGCCGCTGAAAAGGTTGAGGAGCCCAAAGAGCTGGTTTCGGGCAAAGAAGTTCTGCAAGGTGGCGACGTCAACGTTGGGCAGCGGCAAATGGGCGGCAAACCGAAAGACGATCAGCATCCCCAAGACATACAGGATGCTGGAACGCAAATCCCGCGATTGCCACAATTTTCGCACCGAGGACAACACAAACGGTGAATGACGAATCACGAATAATGCATCACGATCGCTGCCGCTTCGGCGCTGACCGTTGCCGTGATTTTTGATTTTTGATTTTTGATTCGACGGTGAACGTCGTGCCCCCGGCCCGCTCGATCAGTTCGCGCGCCTGCCGGCTAAACGCGGTGGCCGTGACCGCGAGGGGTTGGGAAAGTTCTCCCGCCGCCAGCACTTTGACGCCGCGGCGGCCGGGGTCAATCAACCCGGCCGCAACCAAGGCGGGAACATCCACGCGCGCGTTGGGGGCAAAGTGCGCTTCAAGCTGGCCAGTGGTGACGTGCTGGATCTTCGGCCGCCAAGGCTTCATCCCCTTAAACTTCGGCAGGCGCATGATCAAGTGCTTGATGGTGCGCTTGCCAATCCCCCGCCGTCCCCCGGAGCGGGCGCGCTGGCCTTTGATGCCGCGGGTGCTAAACGTGCCGTGGCCGGACCCTAATCCGCGGCCGATGCGCTTCGGCCGGCGCACCGCCCCTCGCGGCGGCCGGATGGCGTGTAATCCGCTGGACATGGGCATGAAGTTAACCCGGCGTTAGGGGGGGTGGGGCCGCATCCTCACCCGCGGCCGCCAACACCTCGTTCTCGCGCGCCGGACGCGGGAGCGGAATCAGCTGGAGGCGCTGCAGCGCCAGCATGGTGGCTTTGACGTTGGAAATTTTATTGCTGGAACCCAGCATTTTGCTCACCACGTTATTGATTTTGGCCAGTTTCAAAATGGTCCGAACCGAACCGCCGGCTTTGACGCCAGTGCCGCGCGGGGCGGGTTTCAGCAGAATCTCGGCGCCCTTGTACTTGACGCGCACCGGATACGGAATGGTATCGTTGACGATCGGCACGGCCAAAAACGTCTTTTTCGCCTGGGTCACGGCCTTGTTAACCGCGCCGGTGACGTCGTAACCCTTGGCCACGCCGACGCCGACGCGGTTGCCCTGGGGCGCGCCGACCGCCACGCAGGCCCGAAACCGCATGCGTTTGCCGCCCGCCATGACGCGGGTGACGCGATCCACCGCGATGATCTCTTGGGCGAATTCGCGCTCCTCGGCGGATTCGCGGCGCGACGAGACCCGCCGCACCCTGGTTTTACTGCCTCGAGCTAAGGCCATACCAACGTCGTATTAGATGGTTAACCCGCCAACACGCGCGCCGTCGGCCACCGCTTGCACGCGGCCGTGGTAACGGTACGAACCGCGGTCAAAGACCACCCGCGTGATGCCGCGCGCTTTGGCGGCTTGGGCCAACTCCGCCCCCAGCTGCCGCGCGGCCTCGACTTTGGTCAGCCGGCCAGCCCACGCGCGGGTGGTGCCCGCCCACACCGTGCGGCCGGCGTCATCGTCAATCAGCTGCGCCCAGGTGAAGCGCAGGCTGCGAAACACCGCCAACCGCGGCCTGGTTTTGGTGCCGTGCAGCCGCACGCGGGTCCGGCGTTGGCGGCGGGCGCGCAACGCGGCGCGGGCGGAAAGTTGGAGTCGAGTTTTTGGCATCTGGGTTATTCCGTTTTGGTCGCCAGTTTGCCGGCTTTGCGACGGATGACCTCGCCGGCATACATTATCCCTTTGCCCTTGTACGGTTCGGCCGGGGCAATCGAACGGATATGGGCGGCCGCCTCTCCCACCAGCTGTTTGTCAGCGCCGGCCACGGTTAAAACGTTTTTCTCCACCGTCACGGTGACACCGGCGGGGATGCGGTACTCGACCGGATGGGAGTAACCGACGTGCAAGGTCAACGTCGATCCCGTCACCGCCGCCTTGAATCCGATACCAGAAATTTCCAGCCGTTTGCCGTACCCATGCGTCACGCCTTCAACCAAATTGTTTACCATCGTCCGGCTGGTGCCCCAGAGCGCCGCCTGCCGCGGATTGCCCGGATCGGCCACGCGGACCGTCAGCGCATCACCCTCCCGGGTGACGCGCACCCGCGGATGCAGCTGAAAGCTCAACGCGCCTTTCGGCCCGTGCGCGGTCACCTGCCCGTCCGCCAGGGAAACCGTCACGCCGGGCGGAATGACAATCGGTTTTTTACCCACGCGAGACATGGTGAAAATGCAAAAGGCAAAATGAAAAATGAAAAACTTTGGTTATTATTCCGTCCCGCCCCTGGCGGGACTCCATAATTTTACATTTTGATTTTTGCATTTTGGATTTTTAATATATTTCACACAGCACTTCGCCGCCGAGGTGGCGTTTTCTCGCCTCGCGGTTGGTCATGATGCCCGCTGGCGTCGAGACAATCGCGATGCCCAAATCGTTCAAGACGCGCGGCAACTCGCGACTGCTGACGTAGACGCGCCGGCCCGGCCGGCTCACCCGCCGCAAACTGACAATGGCGGGCTGGCCCGGCTGGCGGTACCGCAACTGAATCGTGATGAGCCGCCGCCAGGGCTGGAGCGGATCCGGCCCGACGGCGACGGACGCGACATAGCCGTGTTCGGCCAAAACCTGGGCAAGGGCCTGCTTGAGCTTAGAATGGGGCACGATAAGGGAAGCGTGCCCGGCGGCCAAGGCGTTGCGAATCCGGTTCAACAGGTCCGCGATAGGATCGGTCATAGACTTACCACGACGACTTCCGAATCCCGGGCAGGCCGCCCTTGGTGGCCAGCTCGCGGAAACAAATCCGGCAAAGCGAAAAATCGCGCAGGTACCCCCGGCGCCGGCCGCACCGCCAGCACCGGCGCACCAGCCGGGTGGAAAACTTGGGCGGGCGGAGGGACTTGATCACTTGGGCTTTCGTGGCCATAGCGGCGCGATAATTTATCGGGCAGCGGGGGGCCGGAACGGAAACCCCAATAATCGCAACAGTACCAAACCCTCGGCGCGGTTTTTCGCCGTGGTGACGACGGTCACCCCGACGCCATGCAGCCGCTCAACCTCGTCGGTGCTCATCTCGGGAAAGGCGAGATTTTCTTTGATGCCAAGGGTTAAATTGCCGTTGCCGTCAACGGCGGCGGGGTCCAACCCCCGGAAGTCGCGCACCCGCGGCAGCGTCACGGCAATCAGTTTCTGCAGAAAGCTCTCCATCCGAACGCCGCGCAGCGTCGCCTTCAGGCCAATCACCTGGCCCCGGCGGATTTTGAAGTTGGAAATTGATTGCTTGGCGCGGGTCTGAATCGGCTGCTGCCCGGTAATCCGCCGCACGGTGTTTTCCGCCACCTCGAGAAATTTCGGATCCTTCAAGCCCGAGCCGAGGCCGACATGCACCACCACTTTCTGGACCCGCGGAACCTGCCACACGTTCGCCGCGTTAAGCTGGGCTTGCAAGGCCGGCACGATCTGTTGCCGATACCATTGTTTCCATTGCGTCATACCCCGTGGGACTTTACTAACCAACGCCAACGAAAAATAATCCCGCGCGCAACATTACCCTGCCACGCCACCGTTGCGGCACAAATCAGAGGATACGCGAGTTTGGAGGCGGGTAAAGTGGTCCCACGGGGCATACAACCTGGGGGAGTTAGGCGAACAGCGCCTGACAGCGGCGGCAGCGGCGTTGGCGGCGGCCGGTCGCCGGCACCACCGCGCCGACGCGCGTCGGCTTGCCGCACCGCGGGCACACCAGCATGACTTTGGCCGCGGGCAACGGCGCGGGGAACTGGACTTTCTGGCCGGTTTCGCCCGCCTTGCGCGGCCGCAGGTGCCTAATCGCCAGGTTAATTCCTTCCACCGACAGTAGCCCCAACCGCGGGAACGCCTGAACCACTTTGCCCGTCTTGCCGCGGTCCTTGCCGGCCAGCACTTTCACGTTGTCTCCGGTTTTAATCCGCATAATCCAGACACTCCAAACTCCAAATCTCAAACAATTTTAATTCTCCAATTTCGAATTTCGAATGCATTTCGAATTTCCCAATGTTGGAAACATTCGGTCATTCGAGTTTGATTCAAAATTCAAAATTCTAAATCCAAAATTCTTCATACCACTTCTTCCGCCAGCGAAATAATCTTGCTGTAGCCGCGATGGCGCAATTCCCGCGCCACCGGTCCGAAAATGCGCGTGCCCTTCGGCTCCCGGGTCTTCGGATCCACCAACACCACGGCGTTGTCGTCAAACCGGACCAACGTGCCGTCCGACCGGCTGACTTCCTTGGCGGTGCGGATGATTACCGCGTGGTGAACCTCGCCTTTTTTGACCAGCGCATGAGGGACGGCGTCTTTAATCGTCACCGTCACCATGTCGCCGATGGTGGCGTACCGGCGGCGATAACCGCCGCGCACCCGAATGCACTGGATGCGGCGCGCCCCCGTGTTATCCGCCGGGGTCAACATGGTGCGGTGCTGGATCATACGAAATGCAAAAGACAAAATTAAAAAGGTAAAATGTTGGTAATTATTCCGTCCTAATTTTACATTTTGATTGATTCATTTTGTATTTTCTCATAGAGGACCCGCCAGCGTTTGGTGCGGCTGATCGGCCGGCAGGCGACAAAGCGCACCGCGTCACCCAGGCGGAACTGGCCGCGGGGATCGTGGACACAAAACCGCTGGTGGATCGTGTAGGTTTTACCGTAGCGGGGGTGGCGGGCCGTGCGCGCCACTTCCACCACCAACGTCCGCGGGGTTTTCGCGCTCACCACCGACCCGTGAAATTGACGGATGCGTTTGGCCGGCGTTGGAATCATACGGCAGTTTTATTCCTAGCGGACGGCGGGCGCGGCGCCGTGGGCGGCGGCGGCGCCTGACGCAGCGCGGTGAACAGGCGCGCGACCTGCTGGCGGCAGACGCGCACGTGGCGGACTTTTTGGTTGCTGCCGGCGCCAACGGCCATCTTCAGCTGGCGCAACTCGCGCTGCGCCGATTGCAGCAGCTCGGCCAGCTCCGCGGGAGACTTCGCGCGTAATTCTTTGGGATCAAACATGGTCATACATGGCGCAACGCGTGGTCAGGCAACCTGCTCCGCGACGATACGGGTCCGCGCGGCCAGCTTGTAGGCGGCCAGCCGCAAGGCCGTTTTCGCCGTGGCCGCATCCACGCCGTCAAGTTCCAGCACCATCATCCCCGGCCGCACCACCGCCACGTAGTGATCCACCGAACCTTTGCCCGAGCCCATGGTGGATTGCGTCCCCTTGGCGGTCACCGGTTTATCCGGAAAAACCCGGATCCAGAGTTTGCCGCCTCGTTTGAGCTCCCGCGTGACCGCGCGCCGGGCGGCTTCCAGCTGGCGCGAATCCACCCACGCCGAGGTTATGGCCTGCAGCCCATAACGGCCGTAGCTTAAACGGACGCCCGCGGTGGCGATTTCCCGCCGCCGGCGGCGGCCTTTGTGCCATTTGCGATGTTTGACTTTCTTCGGCAGTAACATACGTGGCGACAGCTGGTGCTAGGCGGGGTTTACCGCCGCCCCCGGCGCGGCGCGGCCGACGCCGGTGCGGACGCGGCGAACTGCTCCCCGGTGTAAATCCAGACCTTGACGCCGAGGGCGCCGTACGTGGTGAACGCGGCCAACCGCGCGTAGTCAATGTTGGCGCGGAGCGTATGGAGCGGCATTTTGCCCCAGACCAACTTCTCGGTGCGCGCGATTTCCGCCCCGTTCAACCGGCCCGAAACCATGACCTTGACGCCGAGCGCTCCGGCGCGCTCAATCCGGCCGATCGCCTGCTTCAAGACGCGCCGGAAAGGCAATCGTTTTTCCAAATCGGTCACCATGCCTTGCGCGACAATCGCCGCCGACAGGTTGACGTTCGGCACTTCCTGGATCGTCAACGTGACGCTGGTGGCAGCCGGCAAGAAACGGGTCAGCAATTCTTTTTTGAGCTCCTCCACTCCTTGCCCGCCGCGGCCGATAATCATGCCGGGCTTGGCGGCGTACAGAATCACCGTGACCGCCGTGGGCGTCCGTTCGATCTCGACGCGCGCCAGCCCCGCGTCGCGAAATTTACGCGCTAAAAATTTCCGGATTTCCACGTCCTGGCGGAGCAACACCGGGTAGCGGTTGCCGCGCGCAAACCAACGGGAGCGCCACGAAAACAGCGGCCCGGTGCGAAAAATGATGGGATTGATTTTATGACCCATAAACCGGAAATTCCAAATTCCAAATTCCAAATTCCAAACAAATTCTAAAGCTCCAATACCCAAACCCGAAACCGGTTTGCAATTTGGAATTTGGCGCTGCCATACGATTATCCCGATTTACGTTGAAACAGTTTGCGCGCGAAACCTTTGCCGCCGCCAGCGGGGGTGGGGCCGGCCTTCCCCGTGCCGCCGCTGTGGTCCGCCGGAGACGACTGGCGGCGCACCTCGCTCAAACTGACCGTTTTGAGTTCCGTCGCCGCGGCCGCAACGCCGGTAACACCCGGCGTCGCCCGCGCTTGCCGCGGGACTAACGCCAAAGAAACATGGCAGGAACGGCGGCGGATCATGCCGGCCCGCCCGAACGCCCGCGGCCAGTACCGCTTCAGGGTTGGCCCTTGGTTGACGGTAATTTTTTCAATCACCAAATCATCCGGCGGCAGCTGGAAGTTATGCCGCGCGTTGGCGATGGCAGAGGCGATCAGCTTGGCCAGCGGCCGCGCGGCGTCTTTGCGCAACACCTTGAGGTAATCCACCGCGGCCCGCGCCGGCATGTGCCCCACCGCGTTCGCCACCAGGCGCACCTTGCGCGGCGACATGCGGAAGTGCCGCAAGTGCGCGACCACCGCGCGCGGGGACTTGACCGGGGCCGCGCGCGTGGCGGTGGAGGTTGGGGCTGGCGTCACCATAGCCTATTTCTTTTTTGGCGCTTCGCCTTGGGCCGGCGGCGCGGTGGTGGCGGTGACGGCGGCCTTGCGCGCCGCTTCCTCTTGCGCCTGATCGGCTGCCGCCTGCTCTTTCGCCATGCGGCCGCCGTGCGTCGTGAACTTTCGGGTGGGCGAAAACTCGCCCAGCCGGTGGCCAACCATGTTCTCGACGATATGCACGGGCACGTGGATGCGGCCGTTGTGCACGCCGAGGGTGAACCCTACCATGGCCGGGGTAATCGTGCAAGCCCGATCCCAGGTTTTCACCGCCGTCCGATCGCCGGGATTTTTCCGGCTCAGCTTGTGCAACAGCCGCTGATTGACGTAAGGTCCTTTCTTGAGCGAACGAGACATAGGATTGATATTTCTATATATCGATATTTCGAAATGTCGAAATATCAACGTGGTCGGCGCTGCAGAATCAGCTGATCCGAGTACTTATGCGGCCGGCGGGTTTTGACGCCGAGCGCCGGTTTGCCCCACTTGGTTTTGGGGCCTTTCATGCCGATGGGAGCATTGCCCTCGCCCCCGCCGTGCGGGTGGTCCACCGGGTTTTGGGCCTTGCCGCGCACTTCCGGGCGGCGTCCGCGATGACGCTGCCGGCCGGCTTTCCCGATCCGCACGTGCATCGCGTCGGGGTTGCTCATCTGTCCCACGGTTGCCAAACACTGTTTGGCAACCAGCCGCACTTCCTTGGAGGGCAACGCCAGCTGCGCGAACGGCCCATCAATCGCCAAGAGTTTGACCGTGGTGCCGGCGCTCCTGGCCAGCTCGCCCCCTTTGCCGGGGATCAGCTCGACGTTGCAAATCGGCGTGCCGGGGGGAATAAAGGTTAACGGCATCCGGTTGCCCAACGCCAGTTCCACCCGTTGCCGCGAACTCACCACGGTTTGCCCCGCCGCCAAACCATTGGGGGCCAAGACGTAGCGCCGTTCGCCGTCGCGGTAGCACACCAAGGCCAAGCGCGCCCGGCGCGCCGGATCGTACTCAATCGTCTCGACCCGCCCGGGCACGTCGAATTTGTTTTGGCGAAAATCCACCAGCCGGATAAACCGCCGCGCCCCGCCGCCGCGGTGGCGCACGGTAATTTTGCCGCTGGCGTTGCGGCCGGAACGCTGGGGCCGAAACACCACCAACGGCTTGTAGGGCCGGTCCGTGGTCAGTTCGACAGACGTCGCGACCGACGATTTCCGGCGGCCCGGGCTGGTTGGACGATAAACGCGGACTGGCATACAATTTGAAATTCCAAATTACCAGCACCAAACCTGCCTGCCGGCAGGCGGGTTCCAAGCCATACGCAATGGCCAAATAACCAAAATTCAAAACGTTTGAGATTTCGGGATTGGAAATTGGAATTTGTTTGGGATTTGGAATTTGTGATTTGGGATTTTCATACTAACTAGGCGGCTTTCTCCGCCTCAATTTTCGTCCCCGGCGGCAGACAGACGATGGCTTTTTTGTACCCCCGCCTCCGCCCCCACACCCGGCCGAACCTAACTTTGCGGGACGGCACGTTGATGACGGTAACTTTGCGCGGCGTCACCCCAAAGCGCTCCACCACCGCCCGGCGCACCATGATTTTGTTGGCCCGGGCGTCAACCAGAAAGGTGTGCTGGCCCGCGGCCACGCGGTTGGTCGCCTTCTCGGTCACGTGCGGTCGAAGAATAAACGGCATTTCCTGTCGGGCGGCCGGAGTTGACGGTTTCGCGACCGTCGCCGTTTGAACGGCGGCCGGTTTGGGCGCGACCGTTGGCGTGGGCGGCTTCGATCGAGGGGCCGGCGGGGCGCTGGCCGGACGCGCTGGCTTCTTAAAGAGGGAAAAAAATCCCATACGAATGACGCGCGTTAGACTGGCGCCGGTCGTTTTGGCCCGTACACGGCAGCGATGCGATCAACCCCGGCCGTGGGCGTCAAAAGATACTGATGCGCCATGATGTCGGTCACGTTCAAACTGTCGGTGGATATAACCGACACCCGCGGCAAGTTGCGAAACGCGACGTTGAGCGGTTTCGCTTCCGGCGGCAACACCACCAACACCGTCGGCGGCTTCGGGCGCGGCGCTGCCGCTGCTGGCGGTGGCGCCGCGGCGGATTGCTCCGGGGTTTTCGCCGCCGTTTTTTGGCGCGCCGCTGGACGCAGTTTAAGATTGGTTAAGAGCGTGGCCGCCTGCTTGGTTTTGCGATCCACGCGGCCTAAATCATCAACCACGACCAGCGCGGCATCGGCCACTTTCGCCGAAAGGCTTGACACCAGCGCCAGCCGTCGCACGCGCTGGTTGATCCGGCGCTGAAAGTTCCGCTCCGGCCGCGGTCCAAAGACAACGCCGCCGCCGATCCACAGGGGAGAACGGATGGACCCGTGACGGGCGCGACCGGTGCCCTTCTGCCGCCACGGCTTGCGGCCGCCACCGCGCACTTCACCCCGCGTTTTAGTGTGCGCCACCACGGGCCGGCGGTTCGCGGCCCGCGCGACCACGGCGTGGTAGAGGGCGGCGGTGTTGACGGCCTGACCAAAAATCTCGGCGGGCAGCTCGCGCTGGCCGACCGCTTGACCGTCAAAATTGTAGACCGTGACCGAGGGCATACCAGGGTGGAAGTTTCTCCTTCCTAATTTCTAAATTTTCTCCGGCAGTGAACGTGCGTCAACTGGCGCGGGCACCGCGGGAAGAGGAGCGTCTGGCGCTGGTGATGTACGTTCAACTTTCAGTTGGCCCGGACCGCTGATTAACACGAGACTATTGCGGCTGCCCGGAATAGCGCCGTGCACGGCCAACGTCTGGGTGGCCGGATCAACCGCCATAACCTCGAGGTTGGTGACCGTCACCTGTTGCCCGCCCATCCGGCCCGGCATGCGTTTGCCTGGCCTGACCCGCTGCACGCCGCCGGCGCCGCTGGAGCCGGGACGGCGCAGCTGGTCTTTATGACCGTGGGTTTTGGGCTGGCCGGCAAAATGGTGCCGTTTCACCACCCCTTGAAACCCCCGGCCTTTGGAAATCCCGACCACTTTGACCACGTCCCCGGGCGCAAATGTTGCCGCGGTCACCCGGTCGCCGCGCTGGAGCGCGGAAAGCTCCTCGGCCGGCAGGCGAAACTCGCGCAACCAGCGAAACTGCCCCAGGTCGCGCAGGTGGCCCTGGATTGGCTTGCGCAACCGGCGAACGGAACCGAAACCAACTTGGACCGCGGCGTAGCCGTTTTTCCCCGGGTCCTTAATCTGCGTCACCACGCACGGCCCAGCCAAAATGTTCGTCACGGACACCACGGTCCCATCAGCGCGATAGGCCCGCGACATGGCCGCTTTTTTTCCCAGGATGAATTTCATAGTGAACGCGGATCTGCACGCGGATCTGCCTCGCCAGCTTAACCGCGGATCCACCCGCGGATCATTTTCCTTTTTCCCTCTCCCGGAGGGAGAGGGTTGGGGTGAGGGCCCTGCTTCCCCGATCCAGGTGCG
>CAYJVS010000005.1:0-19153 GCA_964373635.1 uncultured Gammaproteobacteria bacterium | reverse complement strand
TCTGTTTTGCCGTCTTCGTTTTTGCCATAGTTATAGTATACACAACATCCTTACATTCTCAAGTTTGTAAGGATGTTGTTAATTTGCGGCAAAATACCTTTCTTACGGATTCCGCAAGAATTGGGAACGGGATCAATGGCGGCTGACCCCCATTTCCTTCTTGCCTAATAGCGAGCCGAGCTTCGCGAGGTTCTGCTACCGGATTTAACGGTCATCTGCTCATTTATGCAAGCAAAAAAAATTCTAACGGAACTGATACAGCAAATTGTTTTGTATCTAATTTTAATTCTGACGCGGAGACTACCAATCCATATTTTGCTTTAACTTTTTTGGCGGTACGCGCCGCCTGCACAAATCCTTTTTGGCCGCGTCCCACCTCCACCGCGATACTTTCATTATTATCTCGTACGATAAAGTCAGCTCCGCCCGCCGCAGAATCATACGTTAAAGATATTGATCGTTGCTCGCAGAGCCGTCCCAAATAGAGTCCAACAATATCTTCCAACAATTTACCTTCATATATTTCCTGACGCTGGGTACTGCCAACAAATTTAAAATACATCGCACGAAAAGCGGGGGACGTGAATAAATATTTTGATGGCTTTCTTACTTGTGATCGATGGGATCCGTGTGGATATACGCGCATGATCGTTTCTGTCTGTTCCAAAACATCGAGCATGTGCATAAGCGTCGGTCTTCCAATCTCCATAACGCGCGAAAGATTATTTAAACTAAGCTGTTCTGAATCAGCTATGGCATACAAAAGCATGGGAAATTTTGAAGCGATATCAGGTCGAAATCTGCCAATTTGCGGAATATCAATCGAAATAACACGCTCAAGGGATTTTTTGATTTGGTCATATACCAAGGCTTCATTATTCAGCGCAACCATATACGGCAATGTGCCATAGTTGATATAGTGTGTTATTTCTTGGCGTTCAACATTCAACCAATAGTGCCTTACTGTTTGCTCGCACGAAATAAGTTGATCGTAGACTTCTTTCGCGGATTTAGAATCCAACAATACCGGTCTCAATTTTTGTCCCAATCCCTTTTCTTCATACTTACCATGCTTGATTTTCATAAATTCCGTAAAACTCATGGGATACAGTTTTTCCGACACAGCTCGACGGGCAACATCCGCGTTTATATTGAGCACCAGCGCGGAAGAACCGGTCGCAATAATAAAAACCTTCCGAGTTCGATCATATATTGTTTTTAAAAATCCGGCCCAGCGGCGATCATATTGCACTTCATCAAGAAATAAAAATATCGGTTCTTCTAACCGCTCAAACGAACCACCAACCGCTTCTTCGTACGCTTGAATAATTTCTGGCAGTGAAGCGCCAAATGTCTGGGTAACTTGATCCACCGACAAGAATAATTTGCGTTCTATCGGTACATCCGTATCATGATAGAGTTGCGCCAGGAGAGTTGTTTTACCGGAACCGCGAAGCCCCGGCATAACCAACCAGCGCACGGAAGCGTTGCCGCCCATAAAATCACGAACATACTTTTGTATGCGCAAAAACATACTTCTCTGCGGATTGCGTTCTCCTCGATCGTTGAAAACATAGGCGCGCGTGCGAAAAACGCCCTGCGCTATTTGGTCGCGCACAAATTGGTATAATTTTTCTTTCCTTTCCTCGTTCATAACTCTTGTATTGTTTGATTATTTAAGTTTACAAGAAATGCCCATCTCTTGTCAAACATACATTACAAGAGAGACACTTTGCCTACTTTACCCATGTTTTAAGCACAAAACACGGCATTCTCTTGTATAGTCTTTTTTACCTTACTCCCAACCTTAATCTCCTCCGGGGTGCCTGCCCACCGAAGTTTTAACGAAGGAGGGAGGCCGTAGCGCCTGCCCCGTATACAGCTTGCTGTTGTACGGAGTTTATCCGCCGCCGCGACATTCCGACATTCTCAAGAATGTTGGCATGTTTTTATTTAATCTACGAAAGAACAGTGGCTGACCCCACTTCTGCATCAACATCCTTACATTCTCAAGTTTGTAAGGATGTTGTTAATTTGCGACAAAATATTTTTCTTATAGAATCCGTAAGAATTGCGAACGGCATACATGGTGGCTGACCACATTTCCTCTTTTTGATCGGACAGCGGGGCCTCAATTTGGCAGTGGGTGGGATTAGTAATTATCATTACCTTGTTTTCGGCTTCTTTGAATTGTCCATACCATTCCCAAAGTGCTGGAAAGTCCAAATCGCTAGGTATTGGGTTGTTATCAATGAATTTCGCTTCAAGATACTGATTCAAATACGCTTCTCCCGTTCGTCTAGGGTGATTAACAATCCATGAGTCACCAGTTAGGCCTCCCTTTGGTCGGCACTAATTCCCTTCGGGCAGCCCCGCGGCCGCGGGGCTGGGTCGTATCTGGATCGTGCCTAACTGAGTCCAGATTCTGGCAGCGTCCAGGATCTGCCCGCGGGGCTATAGTGCGGTCGGAATTTCAAGACATTGAAATTCCGATACGATAAAAATCTGTACGAACTTCGTAATGATGTGTGCGAATAAATGACTCCCAAATTTCGGACACCTCGTCCTCACTTTGCGTGGTGATAAATGTGGTTGTCCCCAGTGGCCTTGACAATACTATTTCCATATGCTCGTGTTCCATTTCCGCAATCCCGCGGAAAAAATTGGAGGCTCTTTTGATGGGAAAATCCGAGAAACGTCCGGCGCACGAGGTGATCGTCGATAGACTCTCCACGCTCATCAGGAACCACACCCTGCTCACGGTCGAAGGTGAATCGATGTCAATGGTGAGAGGAAAGATTGACGTGCTGCTCGAAATTCTCCACGAAATGGTGCTGCCGAGAGGCTGCGCCTCCGACATCGCGAGGGCTCTGCGCATTCTCGCCGACAGAGGTTCACTGAGAGAGGACATCAGTCACAACCTCAAGCTAACCGCCGATACGATCGAGGAGTAGGATACACTCAATCACACCCGCTGTGCCCCGACCCGCTTCCCCACCAGGAGCGGGTTCTTTTTAATTGTTTCCCCAGATTTTGCCGCAAAAATTTGGGGAAACAATTAACCCGCCGAAAGTCAATCGTGGCACCATGCTTATTGATTGACGAGCCGAAGGCGGTAGACCGCGCCTATCAAACGTTACTCATGCCTGTACTCACTCGCGGACTGTAGGCGGGTTAGTACCTTTTGATTCCGCCGCAAAGCGGACATCCGATGTCCATTGGACATCGGATGTCCGTAACACCAGCATGACGCCATTCGCAAGCTTTGGTGCTGGGGTTGGTACTGTTATCCTCCGACCAGAGCAAGCGATCGACCAAAGATTTTCACGATCGTAAAAATCTTTGATCGTTTATCGTTTTAAGTCACGTTTCACGAGATACTCTTTCAGCGCCTCGCGCCATGGACGTAGCGGCGGTAATTTGGTATTCACCAGCAGACTATATACCGGCCGAACGGCTGCCTGCGGAAACTCATCAGACGAGCATGGAGTAATTGGCACCTTTAATGCCAATAATTCGACAATCGCTAAACCAAACTCGTACCACGTGACGCCCGGCTTAGGCGTATCGTTGGTCAAGTGATAAATTCCATCTGGCTTGTGGCCAGTAATGAGCGCAACGGTGGCTGCAGCCAAATCCTTGGCATACGTTGGCTTGCCCCACCGGTCGTTGACCAGCCGCAATTTTCCCTCCTGCTTGGCGCGGCGGATGATTTTCTCTACCACATTGTCTTGCCGGCCGTGGCCGAACAGCCACGAGGTGCGGATCAGCAGATACCGGCAACCGCTTGCCTGCAGCAACCGCTCCCCTGCAAACTTACTTTTGCCGTAGGCATTCAGCGGCCGACACACGGCATCCTCGGCGTAGCCAGCGGGGTTGTTCCCGTCAAAAACATAATCGGTGCTGAAATGCACCAGGCGGGCATTGAGGCGCCGACACACGGCCGCCAGCGTCCCCACGGCGGTACCGTTGACGGCCAGCGCCTGGTCATATGCACGTTCGCAACCGTCCACGTCGGTGAAGGCGGCGGCGTTGACCACCACGTCAGGCGCAACGGCGGTGAGTTGGCGCGCCACCGCGACGGCATCGGTGAGCGCAAACTCCGGTCGGTCGAGACCGACAACATCGGGTCCAACATTCGCGCGCAACAGCTCCTGCCCAAGCATCCCCCGCCCGCCGATAACGGCAATCTTCATGGGATCGTCCGTCATTGCCGCATTGTATTGTTTTGCGCTTCTCGCTTTGCGCTTGCTCCATACTGCTCTTGATAGTAGCGCTGGTACTCCCCCGTCTTCACCCGCTGCCACCACGCGCGGTGCTCGCGGTACCACGCCACCGTCTTTGCCAGCCACTCGTCAAACGAATGTTCGGGTTGGTAGCCCAGTTCGCGTTTGGCCTTGGACCAGTCAATCGCGTAGCGGCGGTCGTGGCCCGGGCGGTCTTTGACGAACTGGATCGCGGTTTGCTCCTCCGCGCCAAGCAGCGCGACAATTTTTTTTATCACCGCCAGGTTGTTGACGTCTTCGGTCAACCCGCCGATGCAGTAGGTCTCCCCCACCCTCCCTTTTGCCAAAATCAAGTCAATCGCGCGGCAGTGGTCTTCCACATCCAACCAATCGCGCACGTACTTGCCGTCGCCGTAGATCGGCACCGGTTTGCCATCCAGCAGGTTGGTGATGGCCAGCGGGATGAGCTTTTCGGGAAATTGGTACGGACCAAAGTTGTTGGCGGTGTTGGAAATAGTCACCGGCAGCCCGTACGTCGCGTGGTACGCCCGGACGAGGTGGTCAGCCGCGGCTTTGGACGCCGCGTAGGGGCTGCGCGGCCGGTAGAGTGAATCTTCGCGGAATTTTTCCTGACTGCCCAACGCCAGTTGCCCGAAGACTTCATCGGTGGAAACATGATGGAAACGCCGCACCTTGGCCCGCACGGCCGCGTCGAGGAGCACCTGGGTGCCCACGACATTGGTGCGAATGAACACTGCCGGCGCAAGAATCGAACGGTCCACGTGCGATTCGGCGGCAAAGTGAACGACGACGTCAACGCCGGCCAGGGCCGCCGCGACCGCTGCCGGATCGGTGATGTCGCCCTGGACGAACCGATAGCGCGGAATGTCTTCAACGTCGCGCAGGTTTTCCAAATTACCGGCGTACGTCAGCTGGTCAAAATTCACCACCTCGTCGTTGGAGTGATGTTGGAACCAATAACGGATGAAGTTGGATCCGATAAACCCCGCCCCGCCGGTGACCAAAAGCCTCATATTGCACGCTTCCTCCCTCCCCCTCCTTGCTCCTTACCCCCGACTTCCTTCACCGCCACGTGCCGTTCCGCCAGCCAAAGGCCCGCCATTGACGTGCTGTCGTAAAGTTTTCCGTTCGCCGCCAGCCGGCGCACCGCCGGCCAAGTCACCTGCTTGACGCGGAGGCGTTCGCCGCCCAACTCGGCTTGCGCCCTGCCAGCCAAAAGCCCGCGGGCTAAAAACACGTGCCCCACCTGATTGAAGTAGCCCGGCGCGATGACAAACGTCCCGAGGCGCAGCCACTGCCGGGCGCGAAATCCCGTTTCCTCTTTCAACTCGCGCTGGGCCGCGTGCCGGGGCGACTCGCCGGCATCCACCCCGCCTTTGACCAGCTCCCAAGTTTCCCGGCGCTGGGGATAACGGTGTTGGCTCACCAAGACCACGCGATCCTGGCTGATCGCCACGACCACGACAAACGGCCGTTTTACCAGATAGCTGTAGGTGTGGACACTGCCGTCAGGAACCAAAACGTCGGCTTCATAGACCGAACCGACCCCGCGCCCCTGGTAAACGACACGGCGGGCAACTAGCCGCGGGCGGTTTGCGCGGTGTGAGCGATGGCGACGGTTCAACACGCGTGGGAGGGTTAGACTACGAGCGCGATTCCGGCGCGAATTTTTTGAGCCACCGCGGCCGCTTCACCAGCCGCGTACGTTTGGTGCGGCCAGGACCGGAGCCCGTCGTCCGGATGGCGCGGAATAAGATGAAAGTGCACATGCCTCACCACTTGGCCCGCCGCGCTGCCCGTGTTAATGCCCACGTTGTAGGCTGGTGCGCCAGTTGCCGTCATCACCGCGGGCGCAATGCGTTGGAGCGCGGCAATCATCTGGGACGCCACGGCTGACGGCGTGGCCGTCAAATCCGGGTAGTGGGTTTTGGCCACCACTAACGTATGCCCCTGGCTGATGGGCGCGATGTCCAAAAACGCCACGACGCGATCATCCTCGTAAACCTTATCGCATGGAACTTTGCTCTCGATGATGTTACAGAAGATGCAGTCCATCTCGGGGAATCAAGAATGAAGCACGAGGAATAAGGAATTAAGGAACCGGCAATCGGGTCAAAAAACATTCAACGGGCAACGCTCAACTCCACTGGCTCCAGTCAAACCCGATGTGGGGATCATCGTAGGGCAAGCGCTCCTCATCCGGCGCGCCGGGATTATACGCTTGTGTCGTGTGGTACAGCAACAGCACCGGTTGGTCGCCGAGCACCTTGTAGCCGTGAACAACTCCAGCCGGAATCGCCAACACTTTCCAATCATCAGCGCCCGCGGTCAAGGTTTGCACTTGACCCGCGGTGGGTGAATCCCAGCGCCGGTCATAGAGCACGATCAACGCTTTGCCGCTCGCCACAAACCAGACGTCGTCTTGCCGCCGGTGCCAGTGAAACGCCTTAATCGCGCCCGGGTAAGCGACCGTGAAGGTGGTTTGGCCAAACCGTCGGAGCAACCCGTCATCCTCGCGCACCACCTCCATGAGAAACCCTGGCCGCCGGATTACCTCGCGGCCTTGCGCCGTATCCGGCCAGACTTTTAAGGTTTTGACGGTGACGCCGTGAATAAACTCGCTCGCTTTCGCTCGCTCGTTTTCGCCCCGCGCCGCGGGGCGACCCAGGGGGTTCACAACCCCCTGGGAACCCCTTGCGGATTGGTTTCCCGCGGCAGAGCCGCGGGGTATAAGGCAAATCATGTCCTCAATCTACACTCAACGCGGCGGCGGGGCCAGCGCGGAAATTAGGCTCCCCCACACGACCAATCCGACGACCAGGCCAAAATCCGGCGAGGAACTAACCGCCACGCTCAAGCCGGCAACCAACGCCACGACGACCGCGACAATCCGCCGGTGGGCAAACTCGTGTCCGCTGGCTGACGCGGGCAGACAAAGCGCGGTCATGGTAGCAGAACCGGCCGCCGCGAGCAAGACCCAGTTGGGAGCAACGACGTTGCTTACCAGCCCGGGCTTGGCCCACTCCAAAAACATCACCGCCGCCCACCAGGCGAAAAGCGCAATGGTTTGCGCGCGCAGGTACGGCAATAATTTCTCTTGGCTCATGGAAATTCGAAAAAAAATGGCACTGGAGCGTTGGATCATCGCGGTGGTTCACGGACGCGGCCGCCGCGCGGGAAACCAACGACCGAGCCACCCCCAGAGCGCCGCGCCATTCCACGCTTCGCCCTGGAACGCGACCGTGACGCCGGCAATCCGCAGCGGCGACTCATCGGACACACCGTCGGGAGCGGAAATCACGAAACGAACATAATCATTCCGCGCCTGCCCCGCGCTCAACGGCAAGATCAGCTTGGCGACGCGCCACTCCCCCGCGCTGGCCGGCGGCTGGTACCCCGTGAGAATAAAGTTGATGTTTGGGCCCACGCCCGCCGGCGGCAACGGCGTGCCCGGTACAGGCAGCGGTTGGGGCACGCGGTAGGTTGCCAGTTGTCCGGGCGGCGGCGGTTGGTTGAAGAATGCGGCGACGGATTCGTACCCAACGCCGCGCTGATACAACGTCAAGCCTTGTTCGCGCACTGACGACCAGGCCGGATCGCGGGCAATCGCCTCCAGCGTCCGGTGGTACAGCGGCAGTAATTCGACGGTTTGCGCTTGCCGATCCGCCGCAATGCCCAGCTCCATGAGGGAAGTTTGCCCGGGGTCAAAGCGCACGGTGACTTCCGCCCGGGTAAACGGCCGCGGCGTGCGGACATCCAGGTACACGGGTTGCCCCCGCAACTGGTACACCACGTCATTCCCCGCCGTCAAGGGTCCCACGACTCGCGTTTCCGGCACCGGGGCCGCCAGATAAGGAGAAGGGCCGCGCCAATGTTGCCGCACCACCAGGGTCCCGCTCGGTGTTAGATCATGGACCACCAGCCAGACAACCGCGCTCGCGGGCGCCACGATCCACAGGAGCGTAAAGATGCGTAAACCAGCGGTGGTCACCATACATCCAAAATTAGTCTATAGTCGTAGGTCATAGCAGCGGGTTAGGTCATTGGTCATGGTCGTCAGTCGCGGTCTCACCCGATCCTTTGACCAAAGACTTTTGACCAAACTCGCCGCAATGACCCATGACCAAGACTCACGACCATAGTGCAGACCAAACTCGGCCACGACTTATGACCATGACCATATGCCAGGTCACCGGCCAACCACCCGCCAGAGCCGTTCCCCATCCATGATCGGCACGGGATCGCGCAACTTGAGCCCCGCGCGGTCAAGCGCCAAAGTGAGCCGCGCGATTGCCGCATCATCCAAGAAGGTATAATAGTACACCGGCCGGATTGCGACCAGGGCGGGAAGCTCGCGTTGTACGCCGCGGTCAAGCAGGGTGGCGACAACCGGGAAGGCGGGGAAAAAGAGTTTATCGGCCCGCTCGGCCACGATCACCGCCGACGGCGCGACCACCGCCGCCACCCGCGCGCGTTTCGTGTAGCCCTGCCGCACGACAAGCGCCACCCGCGACAAACTTTCATCGCCGGCAAGCCACGTCAGCCGCACCGACCAGATCGCAAACGCCACAACCACGAGGGCCAACGCTCCGCGCCGCCACGCCGGGTTCGGCAGCCAACCGACCACCCACTGCCAGCCCAGCACCGCCAGCGGCAACGCGGCCACCGCCAGCGGCAGCCAGTAGCGCGCGTACGACATGCCGAGCGTCACCGCGTCGGGATTGAGATTGTCGGTCAGCCGGGCGCTGCCGTAGTACGGCAAGATAACGACCGCGAGCAACGCCACCGCTGCCAGGTACCAGCGTTGCGCCCGAGGACTCGTCCGCCACCGCGCCACCAGCGCCGCCGCGCCCACCAGGGCCGGCCAGGTCACGAACGGCAAAAGTCCAAACGCGTACCGCCAGACGTTGTGCAAAATTAACCGCGGATGCCAACCATAGGGGAACAGCCCTGACCACAAAAACCCGTTGCCGGCCGCGGATGGCCCGCTCGCGGACGGCGGCAGCAGATACCCAAATCGTAGCGGACTGCCGTAGGTCGCAAATTGCTGCACCATCACGGGTAAGAGCGGCAACAGCATCCCCAGCCCGCTGACCCACCACCAGCGCCGGTGCTGCCGCGGGCAAGCGACAACCAACCCGAAAAGCAGCGGCACCACCCACATCACTTCAATCGTCCGTAAGGTTATGGCGAACCCAAAACTCACTCCCGTACCCAGCGCGGCCAAAAACCCGCCCTGCCGATGCAGCCGCCTGGCGAGCCACAGACCGCAAACGACGCTGGCGACCAACGGAACCTGGTGAAATAACCCCCGCGCCGCGTAGTACCACCACGGCGGCAAAAGCGGCAAAAGCGCCGCTGACCACCAGGCGACCGTCGGGGTAAAAATTCCCCGCAGGAACCGCCAGAGCGCGAGGCCGCCCAATGCCGCAACTATCGGCGTCAGGTAGGGAATCACCGCCGGATGCGTCAGGCTCCCGACCACGCCGTACCAGACCGGCAAACCCAAAAAACTCAACGGGACAATCCGGCCCTGCCAAACCGCGGTCCCCCGCGGGTGGACAATCCCGCCCGCCACCGCGGCTAACGGTTCAGGAATCGGCAGCGGCTGCCCCCGCGCCAACCGTTGGGAAAAAACGTAGTTGGCGGTCTCGTCCGGCGAATTAAAACTCCGCGTGCCAGCGGGCGGCCGCGTTGACCACGACACCGCGGCGTGGACCACCGCCCACCCCGCCAGCCACACAACTAAAACGATCGTGCCCCAGCGCGCGGACCACCGCGACGGTACCATATAGAGCAGTATAGCGCGAAGTCGGGTATGCTACACTATTGCCATGCAAACATCGCGACCATGGTTGAACACGCTGGTAGTGATTGCCATCACGCTGTGGAGCCTGCAAGCTCAACCCAGGGGATTGGGCCTGCTGGTGGGGGCAGTCTATCTGCTGTGGAGCGGATTTCAGGCGGGACAAATGTTGCTCCCGGGGCAACCCCGCCGCTGGCAAGTCTACTTCGGCACGATCGCGCATCTTGCGCTTATCACGATCGTCGGCGCGCTGACCTACTGGATGTACCGCCTCAACGGCGCGGCGATCAGCGGGATGTTAGCCCTGACGCCGTTTTTGTGGTTGCTGACTCGTTCTGGCGCGCGCCAGAAGCCGGACATCGCCTGGCCGCGCGATCCGCTCCGCGGTTTACCGCGACACCTGGGCGCTTCCACCATGCTGACGCTCGGGGTGCTGGCCCTGGAGTATCTGGCATTGACACAGCTTTTGCAGTCAGCAACGGTTGACGCCATCCGCACCCCCTGGCAGGCGGTTGCTCCCCGATTTTTCCTGACGTACCTGGTCGCGACGATGGGCGTTTGCGCCTTGGCTCGGCGCGCCGACCGGCCCGGACGCCGGCTACCGCTGGTAATGCTGCACCTGGCGCTGACCACCAGCGTGGCGGCAATCGTGTACCACCTCGGCTACGGCTTTGACACCTTCATCCACCAGGCAACCGAACGCGCAATCTACGCCAGCGGTCAGATCACTCCCAAAACCCCCTGGTACATCGGCCAGTACGTCCTCGTCATCGCGATTTCCAAACTGTTGACGGTACCCATGGCCTGGATTGACCGTTGGGCCGCGCCCCTGGGGTACGCCCTGATTGCCGGCGCCGTTTTCTTTCCCTACCGTCGAGAGCCCAAAGCCGCGGCCATCCCGCTGGCGTTGTGGCTGATGCCGCTGGCCCCATTTATCGTCACCACCCCGCAGGCGCTGGCCAACGGGTTTCTCATCCTAACCGTCATCGCCGTCACCATCCCGGGGCTGGCTCCCAACCCCAAGCGAAAAGCGCGCTGGCAGCTTCTGGGATTCCTGACGGCGGGCGCGGCGCTGGTCACCCACCCGCTGGCGGGAATTTTTGCCGTGACGGCAGTGCTCATGGGCCGTCTCAACCCCGCCCGTGAACGTCACCATCGCTCCCCGCGACTGGTCGCGCAAACGGCGCTGGCGCTGGCGGCCGCTCTGATCGTTACGTTCTTGTTGCGCGGCGTGGAACCGCTGGCGTTGGGACCGGCTCCGGGGGCCGGCTTCCGCCTCCAAGAATTACTCGCCCCGCTTGTCCCGCAACTGACCAACCGTTTCCATCCCCTGCTGGATTTTACCCACGCCGTGGGATCATGGCGTCCGCTGCTTTTGGTCGGCCTCGCGGTTTTCGGCACCTGGTCGCTCACGCGCCGTCGGATCAGCCTGGCGCAACCGTTGTGGATGACGGCTGCCGCGGCTGCAATGAGCGCCGTACTCGTGACGCTCTTGGTCCCCTTCCTCCACCTGGCCGCGGCCGAACGCCTCTTCTACCCGGTCCGCTTGCTGGACATCGCCCAATACGCCTTACTGCCCTTGGCGGGCGTTGGCGCGGCCGCGCTGCTTGTACGCCTTGAGGCCGAACCCGGCCTGCGTTTAGCCGCCATTGTGCTGGTTCCGGCCGCGCTCACCGCCTTCCTGTACCTCGCCTACCCGCGCGCCGACCGATACCAGTTTGAGCACGGCTTCAACGTCACCGCCGCCGATATCGCCGCCGTTTCCCAGGTGGCGCGCGACGCCCGCGGCGAGTACCTGGTGTTAGCCAACCAAATGACCGCGGCCGCGGCCGTCCGCGAGCTGGGTTTTTTCCGTTACTACGCGGCGGCTGACGGTTCCGGACGGCAGTACTTTGCGTACCCCATCCCCACCGGCGACCCGCTCTACCGCCACTACCTGCAAATGGTCAACGAGGGTCCAAGACGCGAGATTGCCGTCGCGGCCGCGGAGCTGGTTGATGCCAAGATCCGTTCCGTCTACTTTATCCTGGACTCCTATTGGCACAACTTTGCCCCGCTCGCCGAACGCGCCAAACTTACCGCCGACCAGTGGTGGTCGGTGGCGAACGGTAAAGCGCTCATTTTTCGTTATGATCTTTCCGTGACCAAACTACCCACCCCGCCGACAACGCCCTTGGCCTCGCCGGCCGAGAACGGACCATACCCCTAACCCCCGGTTTCCGGCCCCGATGCTTGCTCTACCTTCACTCCGGCCGGCGTCCTCCGTTTTTTTTCTCTCCCCTCCCCGCTCCCCGGTTTCGCTCCGATCGGGCTTTTTGGGGATTCTCCGGGGCCTGGTTGCTCTATTTTTCATTTTCAGTTTTGGTTTCTCTATGCTCGTACAATAGTATATACCATGATACTACACCCCAATGCTATCCCGCCGCGTCCAGCAGCCGCCGCAAATAAACTTTCAGATCCAGCGACGCCCGCGCGCGTTCGGCCCCAACGCGCAACGGCGCGATGGTTTGGGGGTGGTCGAGGTAATGCATCAGCACCTGGCGCAAACTCGCCGCGTCCGCCGGGGCAAAGGTAAAACCGTTGACGCCGTCGGTCACCAGTTCGCTGATGCCGCCAATGTCCGCGGCGATAACGGGCACGCCGCACGAGAAGCTCTCGGCGATCACGGTGGGAGAATTTTCGTAGCACAGCGACGGCACCACGGTCAGATCCGTTTGCTGGAAAATCTGCCGCAGGCCGGAGCGTTTGACATAGCCCAGATAGCGGAAGCAGGCCTGGCCCGCGACCCGCGCGGCAACCGCGGGCGCCAGGCTGCCGGTCCCGACAATGCGCAAAATCCAATTGCCCCGCGGCAGCTGTTCCAAAACATCGAGGAGAAACACGATGCCTTTACTCCGCTCCAATTGCCCCAGGTACAGCAAGGTAACCGCCGGCGCGGCATCCGGGCGCACGACCGCAACGGCTGGCGCCAACCGCGGCACGGGATTGGGCAAGATCAACCACTTTGAACGCGGGAAAAACCCGCGCGTGCGGTGGTAGTCGGCAATCCAATGCGACGGCGCGACCACCGCCGCGGGGGAACCGAAGTAAAACCGGCAGAGCTTTTCGTATTGCAAGTCCAGGACTAAAAACGGCTTTTCCTGCCCGTGCAGCAACAATCCCGAGGGCCGGGAAAGCTGAATGTCGTGGAGCGTGTGGATATGGGGCAACCGCAGCTCGCGCAGCAGCCGCGGAATGAGGTAGCCGAGACCCTTGAGGTTGTGCGTCAGCACCAGCGCCGGACGCTCGGCCAGCAAGATCCGCCGGACCTGGCGCTTGGCCGAGAGGTTGAGGACGTCTAACGCATGCCATGGCAGCCGGAGCCAGATCGGCCGCGATCCCAGCGAGAAAAAGGAAAACAGGTTCCACGGGCGGATCCGGTAGACGCGCGCGCCAGAAACGTCGGCAACCTCGCGCTGCCGGCCCAGCGTGATGACCACCACGTCGTGGCCCAGCTCGCGCAAGCCGAGCGCGATTGCCTCCACCATCACTTCCGCGCCGCCGCGCCGTTCCGGCGGATACAAGTTGTTGATCAGACAAATCTTCATCACGGGTATCCTATCCCGACGGGCGCGCCCGGGTCAACCGTCTCTGAAGCAGCGCCCAGGCGGCCGCACCCAGCGCGTCCACGCCCACGTCCCAGGGCGTGCCCAAACGGCCCCGCACGCGCGTTTGGAACCACTCATCGGCGCTGGCGACCGCCACGGCAAAAAGCATCACGGCGAGGTACCGACGCATGGTTGACGCCAGGGCCGGCTTCAGGCTCTGGGCGTACAGGTAACTCAAGACGAAGTATTCCGCCAGATGCGCGGCTTTGCGCAGCAGCACATCTTGCCACGTCTCCAGGCCCGAGCGCAAATCCGGTTGTGAGGAAAACCAAAAGATGACGCCAATCCACCCCACCAGCGCCAGGCGAAAGCGCCCCATTCTTTGAGCCGTAGTGAGCATGGGAAACAAATGAAGTGAATTGATTTGCCGCCGCGGATTATTGCGCATTAATCTAGTTCCTGTTGAAAAACTCCCACCCCTTCTTTCCTCCCCTCGGGCAGGGGAGGAAATTGCGGGCGATTTCCCCTCCTTTCGAAGGAGGGGGTAGGGGTGGTTACCACTTTTTCAACAGGAACTAATCTAACGGCGCAACTCCCCATACAGCGCGTTTAACGCTCTCCCCACCACGGGCCAGTCGTAGAACGTTTCCACCCGCTGACGGCCAGTCGCCCCCAGCGCCGCGGCCCGGGCCGGATCCCGCAACACCGCGCCGAGTTTATCGGCTACGTCGCGCGCATCGCCCGGACGGGCTAAAAATCCGGTCACGCCATCCTCCACCACGGTGCGCACTCCCGGCAGGTCAGAAGCCACCGTCGCGCGAGCGCACGCCATACCCTCCAAGAGGGCGATGCCAAACGCTTCCGATCGAGTTACGGAAGGCAAGACAACCACGTCAGCCAAACGATAGTGCGCGGGCAGTTCCTCCGCCGGCACAAAACCGGCAAAGATGATCCGCTCGCTCACCCCACGCCGTTTGGCCACCCGTTGCAGGCGCGCCAACCCGGAACCGCTGCCAACAATCACCCCGGAAACGTCAGCGGGAAGCATCGCGAGCGCGGCGATCAGCACGTCCACGCCCTTGAAGTAGTGCGCGGCGTCAAGTCCGCCGACCAACAATACCACCCGACGGCTGGCCACCCCCAGCCGCCGTGCCAGCGCCTCGGGCCGCGGACCCGGCGTAAAACGTTTGGCATCCACGCCGTTGGGAATGGCGACAAACTTCTTGGGCCACCGATTCAACCAGGGCGAAAGCGCGCTGGTTTCCGCGTAATCGCGGGTCACCACGATCACGCGATCGGCGCGTTGGATCACGCGCGGCAGGGTAATCCGCTGGTACGCCACGAACATGGCCCCGCGCCAGCCCGGCGCGACTAAATCCATGTGGTAGTGAACAATCAACTTTACCGCTGGCGCGGTCTGAGCCAACACCGGGTGGACGCCGCCGATGAACGGGTAATGCAGATGCACGGCGTCAATGTCTTTCAGCCCATCGGGCCATCGCGGCAATACCGCCGCGTTGCCCCAACGCAAGAGTGGCGGCACGGCATGCACGGTAAACTCGGCCTCCCGCCTCGGTTGCTCCCCAGCGACGGGCGTGACCACCGTCACCGCATGCCCGGCAGCAGCCAAAATTCGAGCGTGGTGGTACGCGACCACGCCCATCCCGCCGCCGTAGGGCGGAAAGACCGGGGTAACAATGGCAATCTTCATATTGGGAAATTCCAAATCACAAATTCCAAATAAATCCTAAACCCTAATACCGAAACACAAGTCCGTTTGGAAATTTGCCGATTGGCCCTTGGGTATTGTTTGTGATTTGGTGCTTGGAATTTGGAATTTTCACAGCTCACCATCGTATCAAGGGCAACACCACCCGCCAGTACCGCGACGTGAACCAATTACCGAGCTTCAAAGCCCAAGACTCCGGCAGATCCTGAAATTTTATCCGGCTGGCAAAGCGCTTGACGATCGCGCGATCCGGGACTTGGCGCAGCTTCTGAACCCGGCGCCGCAGCTGTCGCACCTGCCGCCACGCCGCCGGGGTGAAAAAATACCCGTGGGCGGCGAACGCCTGGCGCCAAAACCCGCGGAAAAAGGACTCCAGGAGCAACCCGGCATCCACCGCCACGATCAGGGGGGAAATCAACGCGAGCGTCCGCCACCGATACAGCGCGTACAGCACCAAAAACCGGTTCCGCTCCATCCAATAAAACTTGCCCGCGCTGCGCGAGAACTCATACTTATGGTAGGCGACTGATTGCGGCGCCAGCATCGAGCGGTAGCCGGAAAGCCACAGCCGCCAGCCCAGTTCCAAGTCCTCGTGGTACATATAAAACTCCTCCATGAAGCAACCCACGCGTTGCAAGGCCGCGCACCGCAACAGCACCGCGGCGCCCGACGCGTACGTAATCTCGCGGACGGACAATGCCTGATCCGGCTGCCGGTGACCGCCGGCAAATCCAAAGCCGAGGAAGTGAATCTCGTTGCCCCAGCTGTTGACCAGCGACGTGCCGTGGAGGAGCAGTTTTGACTGTACGGCGGCAATCGTTGGATCCGTCTCGGCCACCGCGACTGCCTCGCGCAAAAACCCGGGCGTCACCACCGTATCTTGGTTTAAAAGAAACGCGAAGTCGCAGCCGCGTGAAATCGCCTCGCGGAGTCCGACGTTATTGGCCGCGGCAAAACCGGCATTGTGGCGCAGCCCCATCACCTGGGCCGACGGAAACATTTGCCTGACGTACGCCACGCTGCCGTCGCCAGAAGCATTGTCTACCACGACCACCGACCACTGCTCGGACGGATAATCCACGCGCGCCAGCGAAGACAAACAATCCGACAAAAACTGCCGGCCGTTGTGGGTGACGATGATGACGCAAACGCGAGGAAACAGTAACGCCATGGACCGTTGAACCCTCACCTGATCCGGGGCGGACCACCCTCTCCCGCCGGCGGGAGAGGGGTTGGGGGTGAGGGCAATTGATTCCCTGATTCCTGATTCCTCATGCTTGATTCTGCGCCGCGCCGCAGCGCCAGCTCGCGCACCACCGTCGTGATGTCGCGTTCAATTTTTTGCACCCGCGCAATCAGCCACCACACCAGCGCCAAGAGCGCGACAATGGAAACAAAAATCAGGAGATCCGCCCCCCGTCCCACTCCAAACCATCGCGCTAAAACGTCGGTCGCGTGCGGATTCAGACTGGCAGAAAGCAGCCCGAACCACAACAGCGTCCAGAGCGTGGCCTCGCGCGAGGTCATCTCGCCCCGCCGCCGCCGCGCCCACGTGCGCCAGGTGATCAACGCGATAAATATGGCCAGTACAATTTTTAACGGCATATCATTGGTCCGATATTCGCCGTAGGAAAAATACCATAAAAATCCCGACCGGGGAAGTGATCAGGGCCAAATTCTCCCCCCTTTTTTTAAGAAAGTGGTTCTCCTCCTTACGAAGGAGGAGTCAGAGGAGGTGAGTGCCCGGCACTCAAGGGAGGCGAGGTGGGGTTAGCACATAAGCGCTCCGCTCCTTTTTCGCCACTATACACGATCGTACTATACGCCGAAAAAAATTGGCAGCAAAAAAAATCGGGCGCAAAAAGCACCCGACCGAACCAAACCCAAGAGCCCGCGGTCACGACGGCGGCTTCACCCGCGCGAACACCAGGCAGACTTCCTCGCCTGCTTCCGTCGGCTGATCCTCGTCGTCCGTCCACCGGTCGTAGTTCCGGATGATGGAACACTCAACCTGGTCGGGTTCAACCTCCAACATTTCGGCCGCCTCGTCCGCGACGCCGGCCACATCATCCGCGGCCTCAACCCAATAGCAAGCGTTACAACCTGGACAATTGCTAACCGCATCGGGACCAGGATCAGCGACCGCGGAATGGCAAAACGGGCACACGGCCGGCGCAAACTCGCCACGAGCGCTCATCACTCACCTCCAAAAAAAGGTGCAACGGAACCGACAGAAAGAACACCAAACCACGCTATCACCTGGCGGCTTTACCGTCAATTCAAGACGCGGCGTCCCCGATCCGGGACGCTGCCAGGATCGGGACGAGAATGACAACTTTCCTTAATCCGTCATCCTGGCCTGTCCAGGATCGGGCCTGTCCAGGATCGGGCCTGTCCAGGATCGGGCCTGTCCGTCATCCTGGGGAGTCCTGCCGCGGGACGACTCCAGGATCTGGATTCCCGCATTCACGGGGATGACAAAAGACAAACTGAGCTCATTGCAAAACTACTTGCAGCCCTCTCATGCCATCCCGATCCGGCGTATTAGTTCACAACTCTGAAATAAACTAAAATTCTTGGATATATTTTCTGACTCCTCAAAATGTCATTCCGCACGTGATGTGGCCGACAGAAATATAACTGCTGCCGATCCGTCATTCTGGCGCCATGTCCCGATCCTGGACAGGCCAGCCTACTATAGTTGAAAAACTCCCACCCCTCCCACCTCCCCTCGCTTGCCCTCCTCTGGCGGGGGCAGGGGAGGAAATAATTGGCATTTCCTTTCGAAGGAGAGGGGTAGAGAGTGGTTACCACTTTTTCGACAAGAACTACTATATGTTCGTCAAGAGGATGACGGGCGGTAGTTTTTATGGATCCCCCCCGCGTCGGCGGGGCGGGAATGACAAGGTTACTCAAGGTTGTAAACTGATACGGTAAAAAGGATTGGTTCTTTTCTACATTTGTGGTAAGATACTACAGTCCGTATGCTCACAACAAAACAAACCGAACGGCAAGTTATCTACTGACGCAAGAGCTCGCGGGAAAAACTAAAAAACCATGCGGGGGCTGTACCGCATTCGACGGTGCGCCGACTGCCTTTTCTTTGGCCATCTGATTTTGGAACAAGCGCTGAAGGCAAATATCGTCAGCGAACGTAACATTATTCCGCCGCGCACACACAATCTGGTGCACCTTGCCCGACTGGCGAATCTCGTGCTGGAGGAAAACGACTTAAAACTTTTGGCCGATGCGGATGCGTTCAACATGAAAGCTCGTTATCCCGACGAAAAACTGGCATTTTACAAAAAATGCACCCGGCAATATACTAACCGGTACTACCACCCCATCATAATTTTATACAAAAAGTTATGTCGCCGCGTAAGGTAAAAAAAATCGCGCAACAATACAATCAGGTTTTGCGGGAAAATAATTTCTCCTTTACCCGAGTCTTTGTATTTGGCTCACAGACAACAGGGAAAGCCCACCAAGACAGCGACATCGATATTGCCGTGATGGTAAAGCGTCGGAGCAAATATTCTCTGGAAAAACAAATGCTGCTGCGCCGGTTTGCCATCAATGTTGACACTCGTATAGAACCAATCCTCTTGGAAGAACGGGAATTCAAGCGCGGCGAGGAAAGCATCATGGCGTCCGAGGTGAAAAAGCACGGGATTTTGGTGCGGTAATTTTTCTCGCCCAACGAAACCGCCCACCGTCTCGGTCCAAACGGATAACCCCTCGCCTCCCTTGAGTGCTTTGCACTCAACCTCCTCTGACTCCTCCT
>CAYJVS010000004.1:17204-20857 GCA_964373635.1 uncultured Gammaproteobacteria bacterium | reverse complement strand
CCGCAGTTGCTCCATGAGGAGGCGGATTGCGCCGTAGCCGATGAGGTAGAGGGCCAGAACGGTGCCAGTTATTGGTCTTAGGTCATGGCGGCGGGTATGGTCATTGGTCATGGTCATAGGTGATCTTTGGCGGTGCAGATGATGGTAGTACCAAATTAAGACCGCGAAAAGAAGCAGGTTCAAGAGCGACTCGTACAGGAACGTCGGGTGAAAGTAGGAAGTCTGCTCCATCCCCGCCGGACGGTTTTGGGGCGCGATGAAAATTCCCCAGGGCAAGTTAGTCGGCGGGCCGAAGAGTTCTTGGTTAAAGTAATTACCCCAGCGGCCGATGGCTTGGCCCAAGGGCAGCGCGACCGCGATCAAATCGGCCCACTGCAGAAACGACTGGCGCTTGCGGCGGCAGTGCCACCAGAGCGCGAGCGTCCCGCCGATCAGCGCCCCGTGAATCGCCATGCCGCCGTGCCAAACTTTAAATATTTCCAGAGGATCAGCCGCATACTCGGGCCAAAACAACAGCACCGCGTACAGCCGAGCCCCGACCAGCGCGGCAATGGTCACGACAAAGGCCAGGTCGTAAACGGCCTCGGGTTTGGCCCAGCCAGTTTTGACCGCCAGCTTCCGCACCACCAGCACCCCGGCCACGATCGCCGCCACCATGATTAAGCCGTACCAGTAGATGGTGAGGGGGCCGAATTGGAGCAAGACTGGCTGGGGATGGTAAGTCTGAAAAAACATACGGCTCACTGACCGCCCATGGGCTGACCGGAAGACGACAGGTCATCGTGATCGTCATACGGGGTCGATGCCCGTTTCGTATAAGGGTTTCGTCGTACGTCTTTTGACCGACTCCAAGCAGCAGCAAGATTGTAAAGCTGCCGTGCAGTCTTGTCGTACACATCGATCAAAACATCACAGGTGGCTGGATCAATACGGTAAATATCCCGACATTGTTCAAGACTGACCATTGTTTCGTTACACTCCGCCATGGCATCATCCAAGTACTTCTGAAATCCTGAACGTTGGTGACGTTTGGCATACCCTTCCGCAATCAACCGGGGTATTGCTTTACAGGAACGATTAAGTTGGTCGCGAAGGTCGAAGCGTTCTGCCTGAGGTAGACGCGGGAGTACCCTCTGGATCACCGAGAGCATCGCTCGATAGCTATTTTGGTAAACCTCGAGATCACGAAAACCTTTGATGGGAAGTTTTTCCTGACTATCTCCCATAAAATTCGACGTACTACGATGACGTACGACGAAACGGGCATCGACTCCGTATGACGAAGACCGCTCACCAACGGTGTGCTATCCCCTGGCCTTCAGCTTCTGCTCCGCCTTCAGGATCGCCACGGTCGTTTTTACCACGGTATCGGGGTTGAGCGAAATGGAATCAATCCCCTGCTGGACGAGGAATTGGGCGAAGTCGGGAAAATCCGAGGGGGCTTGGCCGCAGATGCCGATTTTTCGGTGGTGCTTTTTGGCGACCCGAATGACTTGCGCGATCAGGGTTTTCACGGCGGCGTTGCGTTCGTCGTAGACGTGCGACACCAATTCCGAGTCGCGGTCCACGCCGAGCGTCAACTGCGTCAAGTCGTTAGAGCCGATGGAAAAGCCGTCGAAAATCTTGGCGAATTCCTCCGCCAAGATAACATTCGAGGGAATTTCGCACATGACGTAAACTTCCAGACCCTTGCCGCCGCGGCGCAAACCGTTTTGCGCCATGATGGCCAGCACCTTTCTCCCCTCTTCCACGGTGCGGCAGAACGGCACCATGACTTTCAAGTTGGTCAAGCCCATCACCTCGCGGACTTTTTTAACGGCTTGGCACTCCAGCGCGAACGCGGCGGTAAACTTCGGATCATAGTAGCGCGAAGCTCCGCGCCACCCGATCATGGGGTTGGATTCAAGGGGCTCGTAGGCCGTGCCGCCGATGAGGTTGGCGTATTCGTTGGTCTTGAAATCCGAAAACCGCGCGATCACGTCCTTGGGATAAAACGCCGCCGCGATTTTGCCCATGCCCTCGGCCAATTTGTCCACGTAAAATTGAACCTTGTTGGGATAGCCGGCCGTCAGCGCGTTAATCTGCCGCTTGAGCGCGGCGTCTTTGAGTTTGGCGAAGTTTAAGAGCGCGTTGGGGTGGATTTTTATTTGATCATTGATGATAAACTCCTCGCGCGCCAAGCCGACGCCGTCGTTGGGCAATTGCGCCGCGGTAAACGCGATGTCCGGGCTGCCGACGTTAACCATGACTTTGGTCCTCGGCCGCTTGAGGTTTTTCAAGTTGTGCCGGCGCACGGCGAACGGCAGCGCGCCATCGTAGACCTTGCCGACATTGCCCTCGGCGCAGGAGACGGTTATCGGCCGGCCGGTCTTGACCTTCAGGGTCGCGTCGTTGGTGCCAACGATGCACGGAACGCCAAGCTCGCGGCTAACGATTGCCGCATGACAAGTCTTACCCCCACGGTTAGTAACGATGCCGGCGGCAATCTTCATGACCGGTTCCCAATCCGGGTTGGTCATTTCGGTCACCAATACCTCGCCAGCCTTGAACTGGCGGATGCCAGACACATCGCGAATGACGCGCGCTTTCCCCGCGCCGATTTTACTGCCCACCGGCGCGCCGGTGGTCAACACGTTCCCCTGCTCCTGGAGCGCATACTCTTCCACCACCATCGGGTCGCGGCGCGATTGCACCGTTTCCGGCCGCGCCTGGACGATAAAGAGTTTGCCGGTCACCCCGTCTTTCGCCCACTCCAGATCCATGGGCTTGCGGTAGTGGTCTTCCACCACACCCGCCCACCGCGCCAGCTGCAGCACCTCGTCGTCGGTGAGGCAAAAGTGTTGGCGTTCCGCCGCGCTGGTGGCAACGGTGACCGTTGGTTTGTTACCGCGGCCGTAGATCATTTTGACTTTCTTGTCGCCAAGGGTTTTACCAATGATCGGCCGAAAACCCAATGTGAGCGTTGGCTTGTGCACGTACCACTCGTCCGGCGTCACCGCTCCCTGGACAATGGTTTCGCCCAACCCCCAATTGCCGTTGATCAACACCGCGTCGCGAAAGCCCGATTCCGTGTCCAGGGAAAACATCACCCCGGAAGCGGCGCGATCGGCTCTGACCATTGTTTGCACCCCGATGGACAGCCCGACTTTGAAGTGGTTAAACTTTTTGTCCGTTCGGTAGGAAATGGCGCGATCGGTGAAGAGCGAGGCAAAACATTTTTTGCACGCCGCAAGCAACGCCGGCACGCCGCGGATGTTCAAAAACGTCTCCTGCTGGCCGGCAAAAGAAGCATTGGGCAGATCCTCGGCGGAAGCGGAGCTGCGCACCGCCACAGCAACATTTTTGCCGCACTCGCGCTCCAGCTGGGCGTAGGCTCGGGCAATCGTCTGGACCAGCGCCGGCGGCAGTTCGGCGGTCCGGATCAGGTGGCGCACCGCAGTACCGCGCGCTTGCAGATTATTCAGGTCGCGGGTATCCAAACCGCGCAAGATGCGGCGGATATCGTCGGCGATGCCCGCCTTTTTGAGCACATGAAAATACGCCTTGGTGGTAATGGCAAAGCCGTTGGGCACACGAACGCCCTTGGGCACGAGCTTGCGGTACATCTCGCCCAAGGAAGCGTTTTTGCCGCCGACCAGCGGGACGTCCTTGAT
>CAYJVS010000004.1:0-17104 GCA_964373635.1 uncultured Gammaproteobacteria bacterium | reverse complement strand
ACGCCGGAGAGTTCGATCGCGGTCGTCGCACCCAACGTGATGCCGGACTGCGCGCCCTTGGCGAGGATATCCGTGGTGGTGTTGATGGACAACCGGAAGCCCTGGCCCGGGTCGCCCGTGGAAGCTCGCGGGTAACGCGTCACGGGGTGCGTGTCCACTTTCACCAGGATGTCTTTGACGCTGACGAGAGGCACGACGACGGGGTTGGCCGACAGGTCAATCAGCACCGTGGCGCGATCCAACCGGTCAGTTGAGGTCGGCTGGACCCCGGCGGGAGGAGTCAAACGGGTCGCCCCGTCGTAAAGGTGAATGGCCCGCACCTGGTTAAAAGCGCTTGCCTGACGGCCGGCTTGGGGATCAACCGGCCGGGTGCTGTCCGCGGACAAGTAAATTTTCTCAATCCGAATGGGTTCGCGCGCGGCGGTCAGACGGAATACGCCGACCTCCAACCCGCTCGTATTGGCCGGCAGTAAACCGGCAGGGTGTTGGGTGGTCAGCGCGGAAATGGTCAACCTGCCAGAGGCCACAATCGTCATCGGGTTGCCCTCGGTGCGAACCAAGGGAAGCAGGAACAGATTTCCGCTCGCCCCGGCGGCAATGTCATTGGGATCAAGGAACACGGTGAACGTCCCGGAGGTGGAGCTTGGGCTCACGTCGCCCACAACCCGGATAATCTTGATTGTCCCCTTGGCCACCGGCACTGCGGCGGTTAAAGGGAAAAAATGCTCACAGACCGATTCACTACACGTCATCAGAGTCTCCAATGGCGTGAGTCGATCCGCGCCATTGAAGAGATGGAGGTTGTGATACGCCGGGGCTGACCCACCGGTAAATTGAACGCGCACGATCAGTCGCGTGACGGCAATGTCTTCGGATGAACGGCTGGCGTCCAGCGCAATCTGGGCGGCCTCGAAATTTTCCGTTCCGGCCACCACGTTTTGACTCACGGGCACGGGCAAAAAACTGACCGACAACGTTGGCCGGCAGCGCAAGTCATCCGGCGTGGGATCTTCGCCTCGCAAGGGGAACGGGGCGGGCGGGCGGGGGCCGCCGCGATATAAAAAATTCAACAGGTACTGTGGATCAGACACGTCAATTCTCCCGTCGTCGTTGATGTCGGCAGCATCGAGGCAGACCGGCGCCGGACCGCCCTGGAACAGATACCGCGTCAGAAACACCGCATCACTCGTGTCAAGGTAGCGGTCGTTATTCGCGTTGCCGCGCACAAACTGCGCGCCGACGCTTTGCCGCGGATGGAGTGGCCCCCCGCCGCCGCCAGCGATGGCGGCCGCGGCCTGGCGGGTCAAAACCGGCGTGGCGAATATCGCCGTAACGAAAACCGCACCCAAGGATCGGGCAAGAAAAACGCGAATGTTTCGCATAGGTCCTGTCAAAAGGTTATGAGTAAACGCGGTGCACCACGCACCTTACAAAAAAGGGGGCGAAGATGTCAAGCCTACGTAAAATCTTGTCCAGCTTCGCCCCGACCGGTTGACCACCGTTGGGTCACTCCTCAAGGAGCGAACGGACCATTGCCGGCGATGACGGCGCGCCATTGGTCCGCTGGAGGTATAATGCCAGCCCCCGTTGGCCAATCCGCTCGTGGTCCAAGGGAACGGCGGTGACGTGCACAAACAGCAGCGGAATCCCGCTGGGCGTGCGTACGGCGCGGGAGTACGTGGGAATCCGCGGCGGCAGTTGCCGCCATGACACAAACTGCGCGCGGGCAAACACGTGCCGCGCTTCGGCATCGGCGGAGACGGTGATCGCTGGCGCCATCCAGTTATCCAGACTCTCCAGACACCCGCCCAGCAGGATCAGGCCGTCATCAAACGCTCCCGCCCGCGGCCCCGCGGCCTCATCCCAGTTGATCGCGACCCAGGCTAGGACCGCGCCGGAAAACTGGGCGTTGGTCACCTTGATCGCGGACACCTCACGGTCGCGCCACTCCCGCACCTCGTGTGAAAGCCGTTCCCCAATCCCGCGATTGCCGAGGTGGGGCGAAAGCGCTAGCTCGCGGACGTTCCCCCGCGCAAAGGCCGGCAACGGGGGCGCGGGCTGCGGTTCCTTCGGCAGCCGAGGATACGGCGTGCAGCCGACGCAACTCCCCAGCACGACCAGACCGATCATGAAACGCGCCATGCGAACCTCCTCTGCAGGCGACTGCGTTGTGGTAAAGAACACAAAAGAGGCACGAATCGCCCCTCACCGCCTACTCTAGCACACCGGCAAAAAAATTTCCACTCACACCCAAAAAACTCCGCACCGATAGTCATCGGTGCGGAGTTTCGGCAATCCGCGGAGAACCGCCGGGGGATCCCTCGACCGGCTCGGGATGACCCCGCGGCCGCGGGGTTACATCATGTCCATCCCGCCCATGCCGCCGGGCATGCCCTTGTCGTCTTTCTTCTCGGGCTTATCGGTCACCACCGCTTCGGTGGTCACCAGCAGGCTGGCGATGGAGACGGCGTTTTCCAGCGCGGTCCGGGTCACCTTGAGCGGGTCAATGATGCCGGCGGCAATCATGTCGCACTTGCGCATGGCGGCAAAATCGTAGCCGATATTTGGCTGCTTGATGTCTTTAATCTCGTTGACGATCAAAGAAATATCTTTGATGCCGGCGTTCAGGGCGATCTGCCGCAGCGGAGAAACCAATGCCGCCTGGACAATTTTGGCGCCGACTTTTTCCTCGTCGGTGAGCGTCACGCGGCCCTTGGCCAACAGCTCATTAAAGGCGTTCGCGACCTTGACTAACGCGGCCCCGCCGCCGGGCACCACGCCCTCTTCCACGGCCGCGCGCGTCGCGTTCAACGCGTCTTCAATTTTGTACTTTTTCTCCTTCATTTCGGTTTCGGTCGCCGCGCCGACCTTGATGACGCCGACGCCGCCGGAGAGCTTGGCCAGCCGCTCAGTCAATTTTTCTTTGTCAAATTCCGAGTCGGACTGCTCAATTTCCTGACGGATTTGGGCCACGCGGGCGGTCAGACGTTGTTTGTCGCCTTTGCCGCCGACAATCGTGGTGTGTTCTTTGGTCGCGATGACTTTGTCGGCGTGGCCGAGGTCGGCAATTTTGGCGTGCTCCAATTTTTTGCCCATCTCCTCGGAAATCATCGTCGCGCCGGTCAAAATCGCGATGTCGCCCAGCATTTCCTTCCTGCGGTCGCCAAAACCGGGCGCTTTGACCGCCAAAACCGACAGCGTGCCGCGCAGCTTGTTGACCACAAACGTCGCCAAGGCTTCGCCCTCCACTTCATCGGCGATAATGACCAATTCCTTGCGGCCTGATCGCGCGATTTCCTCCAACAGCGGCAAGACGTCCGCGATGGCGGAAACTTTCTGGTCGGTTATCAGGAGATACGGATCCTCGTAGACGGCCTCCATCCGTTCGGCGTTGGTGATCATGTAGGGCGACACGTACCCTTTGTCAAAGCGCATCCCTTGCACGACCTCCTTGGTCAGGCCGAAGGTTTGGCCCTCTTCGACGGTGATGACGCCGTCTTTGCCGACCGCTTCCATGATCTCGGCGATCATGGCGCCGACGTTTTCATCCAGGCTGGCAATCGTCGCGACCTGGGCGACTTCCTTTTTGCCCTGCACCGGCTTGGTGATGGACTTCAAACCGTCCACCGCCACGTTCAGGGCTTTTTGCATCCCGGACTTCAGACTCAAGGGGTCATTGCCGGCCGCGACGTTTTTGAGGCCCTCCTCCACCAGCGCCTGCGCCAACACCGTGGCGGTGGTGGTGCCGTCGCCGGCCACATCGTTGGTTTTCTCGGCGACTTCTTTGATCAGCTGTGCCCCGACGTTTTCGAATTTGTCTTCCAGTTCGATTTCTTTGGCAATGGTGACGCCGTCGTTGGTCACCGTCGGGCTGCCAAAGCCCTTGTCCAAGACCACCTCGCGCCCCTTGGGGCCGAGGCTGACGCGCACGGCGTTGGCGAGCTGGTCAATGCCCTTTTTGATTTTTGCCCGCGCGTCTTCGCTAAAGATGATTTGCTTAGCCATATCACGATATTTCGATATATCGAAATTTCGATATATCCAATTACCCTCCGTTACGATTCAACGACCGCGAGCACGTCCTCGTCGGTCAAGATTTTATACTCAATCTCTTCGACCTTGACTTCCTCCCCCGCGTACTTGCCGAAAATCACCCGGTCGCCGGCCTTCAGGTTGAGCTTGGTGATTTTTTCGCCCGAACCAACGGCGAGCACCGTGCCTTCGGCTTTCTTTTCTTTGTCCACGGTATCGGGCAGGATGATCCCGGATTTGGTTTTTTCCTCCTCGGTGAGCGGTTGGACGATGACGCGGTCGCCCAATGGCCGCAGCTTGGATTTGCCTGGCTGCATAGTGTTGCTGCGCTAGGTTAATTATGGATAAGTTTTTCTAAATTAGCACTCAAATCAAAGGAGTGCTAATGAGATGCCGTAGCGCCATGGTAGGGCATCAGAGCGAATTTGTCAAGGCAATTGTCAAGGGTTTAGCAAACAAAAAAAGGGCCATGGCGTTTTTGCTTAATATGGCGAAAAAATGTCACGTTGGACGCGGCACAACCCGAGCCAAACCAAGACCGACTGCCGCCATCATCAGCCCGGGATACAGCGACCAGAGGTAGTGGTCGGTTACTCCCAGGGTGATCAAGGCAACCGTCACGGCGATCAACGTCCCCTGCCGAGTGGAAATCCCCAGCACCAGCAGCCCGGCAAGCCACGCCACGAGCGCCGCCAATCCCGCGAACCCAAGCTCCAGCAACACCAGCAATCCGACGCGGTGAACCGGTTGATAGGTCCAGCCCGGCAGCCTGGGGTTGTGGCGGAAAGCGGCGAGCGTAGAGTTGCCCGCGCCCACCCCGCGCCACCAGGAGAATCGCGCCAGTTGCCAGGTCTGTCGCCCTAAGGCTTGCCGTTCGGTCAGCGACTTGACTTCAAGCCGCCCCTGACCCGACAAGCGCAGAAAAACCAGCGGAGAAAGCATCACCGCGAGCAGCACAACGACCACCGCGACGCGGCTGAAAAACCGTACCAGTATCCGCCGCTCAATACCGGAGGCAACCATTCCCCACCCCGCCAGCGCGGCCACCAGCGCCAACGCCGCCGCGCGGGAAAACGTCACGGCTAATCCCAGGCCCGCGAACAGGCCGCAAACGATTGCGGCCATCCGCGACCACCCGTGTTCTCGTTCGCGGTACCAGGCGGCGGCAAACAGCAGGCCGAAAACCAGAAACCCCGCCAGGATATTCGGGTGAGGAAACGTCCCGTACGCCCGCAGCCACCGCCCATCCGCCAACTCCAGAACTGACGCGCCTAATTCCCCGGCTGACTGCGGATCCACGCCCGCGAATGTGCTGCCACGAATCGTTTGCGAGAAAAACTGCGTTAGGGCCAGCGCGCTTTGAAGTCCCGCGGCAACGGCAAGGGCGGCCCGCGCTGCCGACCGCGCCGCGGGTGCAACGAGGAACAGCACGTACAACAGGGCGAGCGCTTCGGATAACCGAAACGCGGCCTGCAGCGCCAGCGGCCGGTCCAGGGCGTACCAGATTGAGGCCCAGGCGGATCCCAGCAGCAATAGCGACGCGATGAACACCACTCCCCTGCTGCTCCCCAGCCGGCGCCAGGAAAACGGTGACAGGATGCGCCAGTCCCGCTGCCGGAGAAGATTGCCCGTGGCCGCCAGCAGGGCAACCCACAGCAGCACCTCGGTGGCGTAGAAGCTGAAGCTGCCGTACTCCCACAACGCGCCGTTCAAAGCGCGTGGCTGCCACATCCACCGCGCCTGCCACGGGAGGAGGAAGATAAAAACGACCAGCCACCACCCGGATATTGGCCACCAGCCACCGGAGAAAATTCCCCTCCTTTCGAAGCCCGCCTGCTGGACGGGCAGGGAGGGGTGAGGGGAGGTCATGTTGCGTTAGAGAATTTTGCGCCGCGCCGTTGCCACATTTCGCGGTAGGCCGCCCGCCGGTCAACCGTGTGGAGTTTGAGCATGGAATCGCTGATGACCACGCCGGTCCCGCGCGGATGTAAGCCCACGCGCGCCATGTGGGAAATCTGCGGGCGTTTGACCCAGGCTTCCAGCCACGCGCCCAACGGCAGGGTCAATGTTCGCCGCGGTCGCGCGGGCACCCGTCGCCTGATGGACGGCAGCTTCGGATGAGCGTTGGGCAGAAACTCGCGCACCCAACGGTTGGCGGCCCAAAGCCGCGGGAAGGTCTGTCCGCGGTCGTACATCGGCGTCAGCGTGGCTAACCAGTAGCACAAGTAGGGGTCGTCTGGCACAAGCCTGATGTCGCTGATGTCAAGGTGATCATCGGCAACATAGAAACTCAAGCAACACCGATTCGCCACCCGCCGGCCGTGATGGCGCAAGCCGAACACTTGCAAGGTGAGTACCGCCAGCAGTCGTGTGAGCCAAATCCGGCCGCGGGCGGTGACGATGAACAGGTCAATATCGCTTTCGGGCCGGGCGTTGCCGTAGGCGAGGTTGTTGCAGACGCCAGCCAGCAAGACATTGGGCACTAACCGGAGCAAGCGCGCCGCCCGCAACGCTTTTTTATGCTTCACATCGGCCATGAGGTACCGCTGCTGCCGCGTTGCCACGATAGCCGCACGGCCCGGCAGACAGTGGTAGCCAAACCGCCGGCCAATCTGACCCCGCGCTTCCGCTGCCGCCAGCGCTTCAAGCACGGCGCCAAGCGACGCCTTCCGCCGCCACAAAAACTTGTGGACTTCAACGCCCGTCAACGGATAGTCAAAGACGTCAAAGTAGGCCAGAGTTTGGAGTATCGCTGCCATAAGACCATGGTCATCTGGCTGCCTCTTACTGGCCACGGCTTCAGGTTCATGATGCATATCGTCCGCGGTCTTCGTCGTACGGTCTCAAGGCCCGTTTCGTTATTCGTCGGACGGCGTCGCTGTTCACCCTCACCCGGCCTCCCCTCCTACATCCCGATAGTCATCGGGACTTCGGCGGGCCCCGTGAGAAAATTTTGTTGGACATCGCGCCTCACACTTTTATTCGCGCTGATGAGGTCGGTCAGTTGGAATGATCCCGAGGGGTTTTCTAACGGGGCGGGCAGGCGGCCACCCTCTCCCGCCCTCACCCTACCCCTCTCCCGCGGGGAGAGGGAACCGGGGTGAGGGGCACGTCACCGTCTGACGTCAGACGTTACGGGCCTCGTTTCCGTCCCACCCGGACGCTTGACGATGAAAAAGGCCTCGAGCCATCGGACATTTGACGCTACCGAAATATTGGAGCGCATCGTCACCCTTATCGAGTGACATCGTTGTTTCACGCCTCGGGGTCCTGCGGCCGGTCCAGGAGCAGCGGGTCAATTTTCTGCTCGCCGCCGGCGAGCTTGACCACGTCTTTGTCAATTTTGGCCAGCTCCTTGGACGCGGCGTTGTACGCGTTCACCGTCGTTCCGAGATGACCGCCGAGTTTGCGGAAGTGCTCGTCGTAGGCGCGCAGGTGGTTACCCAGCACCCCGACGTTTTTGATAATCTGCTTGGTGGATTCCTGAATCGCGAACGCCCGCATCCCCACCATCAGCGACTGCAGGGTGACGTAAAACGTCGTCGGCGAGACGATGTGGACTTTTTTATCGTGGATGGCGTAATCCAGCAAGTCGCGGGTGTTGACCTTGATCGCGCCGACCTTGTTAACGAGCAGATCATAGTAAATCCCCTCCGCCGGGATGAACATGAAAGCAAACTCCATGGTTCCCTCCGCGGGCCGGATGTACTTGGCGGTTTCGTCAATGCGGTTTTTCAAATCTTGCTTGAACAGTTTTTCCAGTTTCTCGCGTTCCGTGTCGTCGCGCTCCTCGACAATGCGGTTATAATTTTCCAGAGAAAATTTGGAATCAATCGGAATGATTTTGTCGCCGAAAAACAGCGCCGCGTCAACGATGACGCCGTCGTTGAACTTGTACTGCATCTGGTACTGATTGGGCTGGAAGGCTTTGGCCAAAAGCTGCTCCAAGTAGTACTCCCCAAACACCCCCCGCTGCTTGGGATTTTTCAGGATGTCTTGGAGGCGGTTTAATTGATCGGCAAAACTCATCACTTGCCGGTTGGTTTCGTCCAGCTTGGTCAACCGCTCCGTGACGTCGCGGACAATTTTGGCGCTCTCGCCAAACTGCTGCTGCAGCACCCGCGTGGACTCGGCCAGCTTGCCGTCCACGGTCTTTTGCAAGTCGCCCAGCTGCTGCTGCAAGAGGAGGAGCGACTGGTCTGCCGCTGGCCGCTTGAGCCGCGTCACCACATACCCCAACACGCCTAACACGGCCAAAAGTAACCCGATGATGACCAAGGTGATTGGTTCCATACCCCGTGGGGCAACTTTACTCACCAACGCGAACGAAAAATAATCCTGCACACAACGTTACCCTGCCACGCCACCCATTGCACCATAAATCAGGGGATACTCGCGATGGTTGGGCGGCAGGTAAAGGTGTCCTACGGGGCATAACCTTTTCATCTTACCGTATTCTTGAAAGGACGACTACCCGGCCTGAAGCAACCCTCCCCCATCAGGCGGAAGCATAGAGAAACCCCCGAAAGTCGAAACTGTCGGGGGCGATTTTTCCTCGGATTCAAACCCATGCCCCGTGGCGGGGAGCGGCTAGCGCCGGCGCCGGCTTTTGACGCGGTACTTGGGCAGGCGGGCGACGTAGCACCCGCACACGCCATCCGGCCGGCAATGCCCGCGCTGCCGCAACTGTCCGATGACGTTTTGCACCGCCTGGACAGCCACGACCGCCTCCGCGACCTGTATGTGCCGCGCCATGGCAGCACCTCCTCTCTCAACCGAGGGTTGAATGGGTTGTTCTGCCACACCACCGTGATGTGGCAGCTTCTCTTCAATAAGAATGGAAAGGTCAACGGAGAAGAGTGTAACACGCGGGTGAAAAAATGCAAGGGAGTAGGTAGGGCCATTTTCCGCTCATCCGCTCAGCGTTGACGCCGACCCCATTCTTTGGTAGCTTCAAGAAACCGAAAGGGACCGACCATGCGGCTGTTCAAAAAAATTCTGGTTACCCTGCTGGCCACCGCGTTCAAGGTGGCCGCTGGCGTTTTGGGGCTGCTCAAGCCCATGGCTTCCCCGTTCGCGGCCGGCGGACGGTGGCTGGGGCGAACCCTGTTTAGCGCCAGTCTGCCGGTCTTTAGGATCGCGGTAACGGTCAAACGGACGCTGAAAAAACTCGCCGCGCCCTTGGAGCAGCGCAACCGGATTTTACAGCTCTTTACGCGCCGCTATTTTTTCCACTTGACGTTTGTCGGCCTGGCCCTGACCGTCGTCACCGCGAACCTCAACGCTTACGAGGTCAAACGCGACGAATTGACGTACGCCAACATCTTCACCAGTCTGGCGCTGGGCGACGAGTACGGCGACATCGAAGAAGTGCGGCCGCCGGCCGCGCCGACGGTGCGCCGCTCCGCCGAGCAGGGAGTTATCGGACCCAACGCGCTCTTCGGAACCGACGACGATCTCGACTCGGCCCCCGGCACCACCGCGGGCGGCAGCGCCGTGGTCAAGCCGTTCGAGCTGGTGGCCGGCGAGGCCGCGGCAACCGCCGGCGGACCCCGCCTTGGCGTCGTCACCTACACCGTGCAAGAAGGCGACACGATTTCCGGCGTGGCGGTTCGTTTCGGCATCACGGGCAACACCATCCTGTGGGAAAACAACCTCACGCCGTACGCCATCATACGGCCAGGCCAACAACTCACCATCCTGCCCATTTCCGGCCTCCGCCACCAGGTCGCCCGGGGCGAGACGTTGGGTAAAATTGCCGCCAAATATAAAGTTGACGCCGACGCGATTGTCGCGGCCAACAAACTCGCCTCCGCGGATGATCTGAACCCGGGAGAACTCTTGATCATTCCGGGCGGTCAAAAACCGCGGCCCACCCCCACGTACGCGCTGCGCCGGCCCCCGCCCAGCCCCGTGAGCGCCAGCACGGGCCGGATGCTCTGGCCCGCCACGTGCCGGCGCATCACCCAGTACTTCGGCTGGCGGCACACCGGTATCGATATTGCCTGCGCGTCGGGCACGCCGGTATATGCCGCCGAGGCCGGACGCGTGATCAAAGCCCAGGGCGGCTGGAACGGCGGGTATGGCATCATGGTGGTCCTCCAACACGCCGGCGGCGCGCAGACGCTCTATGGCCACAATAGCCGGCTGTATGTTCGCGTCGGCGAGGAAGTCGCCAAAGGGCAAACGATTGCGGCCATCGGCAACACCGGCCGAAGCTCCGGCCCGCACGTGCACTTCGAGGTGCGCGTCGGCGGCTACCGCAAAAATCCCTTGAGCTACCTGCGGTAAGCGTGTCAGGGAAAGACTGGTCGGAATCGCGCTGGCGCGGTAGACTGACGGTGGTAAAGGTAAAAAATATGAAGTCAGGAGTAAGCAATAAGCGGTAAGGAAACCCGAGACGGTTCGGCCGCGGTCATACTCCTTACTCCTTACCGCTGACGCCTCAAACCATGGCCAATTACCTCATCACCGGCGGCAAAAAGCTCCGCGGCACCGCGGACGTGCGGCCGGCGAAAAACTCGGCCGTGGCCGCGATGTGCGCTTCCCTGCTGACCACGGATCCACTGGTGATCGCCGACGCGCCGCGGATCGCCGAGGTGGACAGCATGGCCAAAATTTTACAGAGCCTCGGGGTCAAACTCCGCTGGCAGCGGGGCAACTTGCGCCTGCAGGCGCCGCGCCGGCCGCGGTTGGGGCGGATTGACCGAGAGGCCGCCGTGCGCACGCGTTCGGTCCTCTTGCTGCTGGGCGCGCTGCTTTTCCGCGCGCCGCGTTTCACCATCCCCCGCTCCGGCGGCTGCATGCTCGGCCGCCGGACCGTGTTGCCGCACCTCTACGCGCTGGAGCGTCTTGGCGTCACCATCGAAACGACGCACTTCGCCTACCGCGTCCGGCGCCAACCAATTGTCCGCGGCGCGGCAATCACCATGTACGAATCCGGCGACACGCCCACGGAAAACGCGCTCTTTGCCGCCGCGCTGGCCAACGGCACGACCACGATCCATCTCGCCTCGGCCAACTACCAAGTCCAGGATCTTTGCCACCTGTTGACCGCGATGGGGGCAAAAATTTCCGGGATCGGATCCACGACGCTGAAAATTACCGGCGTGCCGAAACTCCACGGCGCGCGCTACCACCTCATTCCGGATCCGACCGAAGCGATGTTGTGGATTTCGCTCGCGGCCACCACCCGGTCGCGGCTGAAAATTCGCGGCTGCCCCGAGGAATTTTTGCGCCTGGAATTGCTCAAACTGGAAAAAATGGGCTTACGCTATCGGGTGCTCAAACGGTACCCGTCGCCAAGCGGCCATTTCCAACTGCTTGACCTCGCCACGCTGCCCTCGCGGATGTATGCGCTGGAAGACAAAATTTACGGCCGGCCGTTCCCGGGCTTAAACATTGATAACCTGCCGTTCTTCGTGCCGGTCGCCACCCAAGCGCGGGGTACCACCCTGATTCACGACTGGGTCTACGAAAACCGCGCCATCTACTACCTGGAGTTTGCCAAACTGGGAGCTGACCTGACGCTCGCCGACCCCCACCGAATTTTTATCACCGGCCCGACCCCGCTGAAGGGCGCCGAGATCATCTGCCCGCCGGCGCTGCGGCCGGCGACCATCCTCGTGATTGGGATGCTGGCAGCTCATGGCAAGTCGGTCCTGCGCGGCACCTACTCGATTGACCGCGGCTACGAACGGCTCTGCACCAGGCTCCGCAAGCTCGGCGCGGATATTCGGGAAATTCCATAACGCCGAAGCCAAAAATTCCCGGCGATAAAAAAATACTCCAATAATCGGTGGGTTTATTGTTGTTGACGGAAATGGCTAGCGAAAAAGTGAAGCCCTTTCGTAGCATCTCCTTATTGAGGTTCTTTTTCTTGGCAGTTTTTTTCTTTACCTCTTTGGGTCTCTTTTTCTTCGCCATCCTAAATCACCTCTCATGTAAAGGCTCCAAAGATCATCACCTCGCAAACTGTTCGCGGAGTTTCTTTCTTTTATCAGACGATGCAATCCGAAGCCCTACTCTAGCGCTTCAGGCGAGGAATGACAACACACCGAAGGATCCACACATACGAACGGGGGCGATGCGGTGGGCAATCTTTAAGTCTAACCCCCGAGGCTCAGCCTCGCGACTTTTCATACGGAGGACATCCGATGTCCAATGGACATCGGATGTCCGAGCTATTTCCGCCGCTTGATGCGCAGTGAGTTGGCAACCACGCTGACCGAGGAGAAGGCCATGGCGCCGGCGGCGATGATGGGGTTGAGCAACCCGAACGCCGCCAGGGGAATCGCCGCGACGTTGTAGCCGAACGCCCAGAACATGTTCTGCACAATCGTGCGGAACGTCCGCTGGGACAACCGCAGGGCCTCGACGACCTTGAGCGGGCTGCCCTTGATCAGCACGATGTCGCCGGCTTCGATCGCGATGTCCGTTCCGGTGCCCACGGCCACGCCGAGGTTGGCCTGCGCCAGGGCCGGCGCGTCGTTGATGCCGTCGCCCACGAACGCGACCTTCTTGCCCTGCCGCTGCAGCTGCTTGACCTTCTCGGCTTTGTCCCGCGGGAGCACTTCGGCCAGCACGTCAGTAATGCCCACCTGTCCCGCGATGGCCTCGGCGGTGGCGTGGTTATCGCCGGTCAGCATGATCGCTGAGACGCCCGCGGCCGCCAGTTGCTTGACGGCCGCCGGAGCGTCGGGCTTGAGCGTGTCGGCAATCGCCAGCAGGCCGAGCACGGCCGAGTCGCGCGTTACCACCACCACGGTCTTCGCTTGCGCCTGGAGCTCTGCAATTTTACCCTGACATCCGTCCAGTGGCACGCCGGCTTCTCGCATCAAACGGACGTTGCCAATCAGGAGCTGATGGCCGGCCACCCCCCCGCGCACGCCCTTGCCCGCGAGGTTGGAAAATCCCTCGACGTCGGAAGGTGTGAGGTTCTTTTCCTCAGCCGCCGCTACCACCGCCCGCGCCAGCGGGTGCTCGGACAGTTTCTCCACGCTGGCGGCGAGCTGGAGCAATGCGTCAGCGGTCAGGCCCTCGGCGCACGGCACCACGTCGGTCACCCGCGGTTTGCCCTCGGTCAGGGTACCGGTTTTATCAAAAATCACCACGTCAATGCGCTTGCCCTTTTCTAACGCCTCGCCGTTTTTAATCAAAATGCCGCGGCTGGCGCCCACGCCGGTGCCAACCATGATCGCCGTCGGCGTGGCCAGGCCGAGCGCGCACGGGCAGGCGATCACCAGCACGGCCACCGCCGGGATGATGCTGGCGGCAAGGTCGCCGGTAGCCATGTACCAGACCACCGCGGTGAACGCGGCGATGACCAAGACGATCGGCACGAACACTCCAGAGATCCGATCCGCCAGCTTCTGGATCGGCGCTTTCTTCGACTGGGCGTCGGCGACCATCTTGACGATTTGCGCCAGCACCGTGTCCTGCCCCACCTTGGTAGCCCGCATCTGGAGCGCCCCGCTCAGGTTAATGGTGGCGCCGTAGACGCTCTCCCCTTCCCCCTTGCCCACGGGCATGCTCTCGCCGGTCAGCATGGATTCATCAACGCTGGAGCTGCCCTTGGCCACCGCGCCGTCCACCGGAATCTTTTCGCCGGGTTTGACCAGCAGCACGTCGCCCACCTTGACGTCCTCGATGGGAATTTCGCGCTCTTTGCCGTCGGCGACGAGGCGCGCGGTTTTGGCGCCAAGCTCAAATAACTTTTCAATCGCCGCGCTGGCTTGGCCGCGGCTGGCCGCCTCGAAGTACCGGCCCAGCAGGATGAGCGCGGCAATGACGGCCCCGGTCTCAAAGTAGAGGTGTTCGCCCGCCGCCATCGCCCAGAAGCTGTAGCCCAGCGCGGCGAGCGTCCCCAGCGAAATTAAAGTGTTCATGTCCGCCGCGCCGAGCCGTGCCTGCTTGACCATGCCGACGTGGAACTCCCAGCCCAGCCCGACGATGACGGTGGTGCTCAAGACCGCCTGGAGCCAGACGCTTCCGTTGACGCCGAGCGCCTGCCACGGCAGCCTCACGCCGAACATTGCCAGCGCGAGCGCCGGTGCGGCCAGCGCCAGCGCGGTGAACGCCCGCACCCTGGCGGCCGCCACCTCGCGCAAAACGGCGTCCTGGTGGTCGCGGGCGCGCTCTGGCGTCAGCACCTTGTAGCCGTTGCGCACGATTACGTCCGCCAGCGCCTGCTCGTTGACCCTGGCTTCATCGTACTCGATGGTCGCCGTCTGCGTGGCGAAATTGACCGTGGCGCTCTGCACGCCGTCAATCTTTTTCAGGCTGCGTTCGTTGCGCAGCACGCACGACGCACAATGCATCCCTACGATAGTTAAGGTAGCAGTCTTCATATGATTCGTCGGCTGAGTTTACCAACAAGGTAGTAGGTCAACGGTAGTAGCAGCGTCATCTGCAAAACCGGCGTGACCCCCACGCCCAGCATGGGGATGATCGGCATCAGCGGCGTGTACGCCCAGCGGCCGGTGCTCAGAGCGTGCCGTTCAATGCCGATGGCCAGTGCCGCCCCAATAAGCGCAACACCGATGGCGCCGATCGGCCGCAGCACCGTTGGCCACGCAGGGTTGCGAGTGAAAGCCACTCCCACCCCCCAGACCGCCAGCGTCAGGCCAACGTCACCGATCGTGGCGCGCAGGCAGGCGGCAAGGCACCCCAGCCAATCCAGCCAAAAGCAGGTGTACAGCGGCGCCTGGGCAACTTCCCACACCAGGTGCAAGCCGAAGCTGACCGCTGCGACGATGGCCAAAAGTTTGAAGCTCGCGCGGCTCATGCGGGCGGCAGTTTGACGCGGTACTGACCCCCCAGCTCGGCGACCGCCCGCTGGAACGCCGCCCAGTCAACGGCGCCGTCGTGCTCCACGATCGTTTGGCCGGTGCGGAAATCCACCGCGCACGACCGCACGCCAGGCACCTCGCGGCAGACGTCTTCGAGCAGCGCTTTGCACGATTCGCAGTGGGTACCCTCGATGGTCAACGTGGTTTTCGCCATACGCCACAGGGCTAATGAATGACCGTGAATTGCCCCATCCGCGCGCCCATGCTGCAGGTGAACGGCACGGTGCCAGCCTCCGTCGGGGTGAAGCGCACGACGGACTTGCCCAGCGTCAAGCGGTGGGCGGCATTGTAGCGCGGGATGACGAGGAACACGGCGCCGGCCTGGACATAGTCTTCGCGGGTGCGGTCCCCATGGTAAAGAGGCAATGCAAAGCTTGAACCAATCAAAAAGCGCCCACGGACCTCGCCGCTCCCAGGTAGCCTGACGCTCACTGGCGGCGGTGTCCGCACGCGCTAACAGATGACGGCGGGGTATATCTTCGGGTGCAAAATGCCGTCAGCGAACGCCTGCCGGAGATGATTGCCGACTACCCGCAGCGGGTGCTGCCGCTGGTACCACCTGCCCTTCCAGGCACGCCGCTTACGGACGTGGACGATCAACCAACGCCACTGCTCGATCAGCCAACCCGCGGCCACGAGCAATACCACCGCCAGCAGGCTGCCGACGACGGCTGGCACCACGGCAGTCATTACCCCGCGCCACATCGTCAGATGGGCAACCACGTTCACCGGGCACAACGTCACCGTGCCCGCCAACGGGCAGCCGACCGTGGTGCCGCCGTGCTCACCCATCGGCAGGTGCAGCGGGTACCACGGGCCGCCGACGGTGACCGTAAAAACCGCCGCCGCTACCAGCAGCGGGAGTACCCGAGCGGCTACCTTAAACCACCTTGTCCGCATACCCCGTAGTACAACGGCCATGGGTATTTTTCTAGAGATACTGCTTGCTCGGCCGAAAAATCATGTGAAAATTTATCCCACCTTCCCGTCCGTTGGACTACGGGGCATACGGCACGACTATATCACAGGGCGACGAAACTGGCAACGGCGCGCCGGGTATCAGTTTACAACCCTGAGCGGAGGCCAATTTTCCCCCTACATTTCCCTCCCCCTCGAGGGGGAGGGGTAGGGAGAGGGTGAAAAAAAATATGGTGAAAACACTGAGGCAATTATAATTTCCTCAGTCTGGTGAACTGATACGCGACCTCATGCCGAAGGGGCGGTGAAGCCATCCACCGCCACCCGCCCGCCGTGGCGGCTGGCAAGTGTTCCAACCTCGTCCCGCAGTCGTTGCAACGAGCGCTCGCGGCTTGAGGGATCGCCGATTACCATGATCAAAAATGGCGCAGCGGGAGTGAACAGAGTGCCGAACCCGTGGTTGCCGAGCGCAATGCCCACGGCAATTGCGCACTCGCGCTGCGCGTCCTCGGGCGCAAGGTAGCGGCGGCTGATGACAAAACCGGCTGGTAAGCCGGCTACCCGTGTTGGGTCAAAACTTCCCGTGCCGTCGTAGTACGCCACGCGCGCCACGTGCAGTCCAGCCGGCCGCGCTATTTCCGACAACGGCAGGTGGTAGTAGTTGACCCCGATTTTTTTTGCCAGTTCGCGCGCAAACTCCTGGCCGTAGCTGTCGGATTTTTCCGGGTCCAATCCCTTCTCTGCCACAAAGAGTTTTGCCGCTCCGCACTCTTCGTGGCTTGTGATAGTCGTCGCCCCAGCCGCCCGCGCCGCTTCCGCTGCCGCCTCCACCCCAAGCAAAATCCCCGACCCGGCCATGTGCACCCCACCCGGCGTACCTTCATCAATGCACCGCAGCCACTTGTCCGCCGGCTGAAACGCGCTCGCCAAATCAGCAATCCCTTTTACATACTCGCCCATGCCGAGTTGAAGGACATTCTTTATCACGCCTGATTGCTGATCCCAGTGTTGCTTTGCGATTTCTTGAAGATGCATATGATAAATATACGGCTAAACTATTGCTCACTCGCTTTAACGAAGGTGAGAAAAACCATCCCATTATATTATTTGGTTCTTCCGGCTTTTCCGTGGGTACGACAAGGGTCATGAGCGGTTCATCGGCCCCCTCCCTTACGGTAAGGGAGGGAGGGGGTGGGTTATGCAGCGGGCGCGACCGCCATGGTTTTGGGAAATTCCAGCGTTTTTTGCGTCAAACTCATAACTCCCCTTCGTCCCCTCTTACCTTAAGAGGGGAATCCGGCGCG
>CAYJVS010000003.1:0-21498 GCA_964373635.1 uncultured Gammaproteobacteria bacterium | reverse complement strand
CGTATCAAGTACGGGGTAAACTCCAGCGGGAATCCAGATCCTGGCAGCGTCCAGGCGTCATCCTGGCCGAGTCCAGGATCTCGCTCATTGATTGGCCTGGATTCCGGCTCTGGGGCCGGAATGACACCAAGCGCGTAAGTCCTAAAGTGATAGTGCAAGCCCTGACCCCGTTTATGCTACCTCACAAAATATTTTTCCGTACCGCCAAGGGGATTTTCTTCCGAGTTTTCGCCGTTTACTCTCCCATTGTTTTTACCGCTATCGGGATTTGAACCCGAGTTTTCGCCGTGAGAGGGCGACGTCCTAGGCCACTAGACGATAGCGGCATGAATCCACGGGAGATGAGCGTAGCAAAAAAAACAACGGCGAGCAAGCGTTATCGCTGTATCAGTTCACGAGACTGAGTACAATTGCCACAATTCTCATGTCACAATTCTCAGTCGTATCCCCCTCACCCTGACCCTCTCCCCGCCTGCGCCGAGGCTACGGCGGGCAAGCCACCAGGGGAGCCAGGGGAGAGGGAAAATTAAGGGCAGCATTTCATCGCCATGCAGAGTTGTGAACTGATACTCACCGTTCCTCCGCTTCCCGCAGCTCTTCCAGGAGTTGCCGCTGGCGGCGGTTGAGCCGAGTCGGGGTTTTGACCCGCACGGCAACGAGCAAGTCGCCGCGGCCGGAGCCGGAAACGCGCGGCATGCCTTTGCCCGACAGGCGAAACACTTTTCCGGACTGCGTGCCCTCGGGAATTTTCAGACTCGTTGTGCCCTCAAGGGTCTCGACGTCAACCTTGCCGCCTAACGCCGCGGTGGAGAACGAGATTGAAACGGTCGTGGTCAAGATATCGCCCTCGCGGGTAAACCGCTCATCCGGCAGCACCCTAACGCGCACGTACAAATCACCGCTTTCTCCCCGTGGTGTGGCTTGCCCTTGGCCGCTCAAACGAATCGCCTGGCCGTCATCAATGCCGGCCGGCACCTTGATCGTCACGGTCTCGCGGCGCTGCTGGACTCCTCGGCCGCGGCACGCCCGGCAGATTTTGTCCGGCGTTTCGCCCCGGCCGCCGCAGGCGTCGCACACGACGGTCATGCCAAATCCCAAGCCGACCGAACGCACCACCTGGCCGCGGCCGCCGCACGGTTTGCAGCGCACCAGTTTGCTGCCGGATTCAGCGCCGCTGCCATCGCAACTGGCGCACGGTCGCTGACGATCCAGCGTTACGTCGCGTCCAGCGCCCACCGCCGCCTCGCGTAAGGACAAGGTGATTTCCGTTTCCAGGTCCTCGCCCTGCCGGTGGTGGCGGCCGCGGCCGGAGCGCACGCCAAAAATCTCGCCAATCCCGCCGAAAAGATCGCCGAGATTGCCGAAATCAAACTCAACGGACTGACCGCCGTTGTTGCGGAAAGCCTCGACGTAATCGGCAAAGTCGCGAAAACCTCCAAACCCGGAAAATCCGCCGGCCGCTCTCGCTTGCTCAAACGTCGCGCCGTACTGGTCGTACTGCTGGCGTTTCTCAGGGTTCATCAGCACCTGATAGGCTTCGTTGATTTGTTTGAATTTCTCCGCGTCGCCGCCCGCTTTGTCCGGATGATGCTGGTGGGCCAATCGTCGAAACGCCGCCTTAATCTCAGCCGTGGAGGCATTGCGCGCCACGCCCAACAGCTCGTAGTAATCCTGGGCCATAATTGTCTCGACGTCTTCGTCGTACGGTTTCCCAGCCCGGATCCGCTATCGTCCGTGGTCATCGTCATGCGATTACGATGCCCGATTCGTCCGACGTCATACGGTGACGTGCCCCCCGTCCCTCTCCCTCACCCCCGTTCCCTCTCCCTTGGGGAGAGGGTTGGGTGAGGGCGGGGAGAGGGCGGCCGCGGGCCGGGTGAGGGTGAAAGACGAGGCCGTACGACGATTCACGAATCGGGCGCCATATCCGTCCCACGAGGACGGAGGACAATATTCAGCTAGGGAAATTCCACCGAATCAACCAGGGCTAAAATCTCCTTTTGGTGGCGATGTTCAGTTCCTTCAAACGAGCTCAAAATGACGACGCTGCCGCCCGCGGCCGGTTGCGCGAAGTAAATCGTCTGCACTAAATTGTTGTCCGCGGCGGTCAGGGTGTGGACGGTCATGGGCTTACGGTTAATCTTCCGCTGACTTTTGGTCACGGTCATGTTGTCGTCGGGGTATTTCGGCCAGTAGGTTTTCAACCACTCCGCCAAGGTAATTTTCCCAGGGTTGCCCAGCTCCAGCACGTCGAGCCGCCAATATTCTTGCAGCGCTTCTTCCGGCGTCATTTCGGCGCTGGCGATTTTGGCGTTGATGGCCTCGTTGGTGGTGTTACCGATGCTCTGGGTGGCAATCAGATCAACGCCGGCGTTGGCAAAGAGGGATTTGAGCGCGGCGTTTTCGCGCACCAGCAGGCCGGCCGGGATGAGGAGTGATGCGCTCCCGACGGCACGCCGCTCGGTTTTGGCGGTGGGCACAATCGGCGTAACCGACGGGGCCGGACTGGCTTGGGGCGAAACGTTCGTCGCCGCGTCAGTGCCAACTTTGCCGCTATCCGATCCGCCGCGCCTCACCGCGATAAACACCCCAACCAAAGCCACGACCGCCAATCCCCCATACAGGGCCTGGCGCGAACTCAACCGGCGCGGTTTGTCCAATCGTTCCGAATTTTCCCCGTCGGCTGGCGTGGTCATTCCCTTACCATACGCTAGATCCCGAATTTTGGCAAAAAAAGACAACCGTATGAGCTACGCGGATCAACACGCGGATCGATGACGCGGATCCGCCCGCGGATCTTTTATTGAGAAACGGATTCCAGAAAGATTTTTTTTGTAAACCCGCCCCGCTCCTGTCGGCGCCGCGTCTTAGCGCGCTCAATGGCAGCGCGCTCAAGGCCGAAATGCGTTACCATCGCATCAATGACCTCCAGCACGTCGCCGATTTCCTTGGTTAGTTCCGTGCGGTCGCCAACTGCTTTGACCGCCTCCTGCGCCTCTTCCACCAATTTCGCCGCCAACGCTTTCGCAAACTCCTCATCCGTCAACGTCCGGATGTTTGCCCTCTCCCCCTCGGCCGCAATAATTTCCGGAATTCTATCGCGGACGAGTTTGTCAAAATGTTTCTTCTTCACAACTGAATATCGCTTGAACTCTTGACCAGTCACCGCTTTTAACAAATGGCATATATTTTCGTTCATCGGGCGGGGCGCCTCGCCCCGCCCAAACCTTACTGCTTACTGCTTACTGCTTCTCAATGACTTCCCCCTCCACCGGTTCATCAGGTTTCTTGCTCCCATCTGACTTCTGACCGCCGCTGTCCGACTTCTGCTCTTGATACATCGCTTCTCCGATTTTTTGAGCGGCCTGGCCGAGGGCTTGCGTTTTGGCGCGAATCTCGGCGAGGTTGTCGCCGTCCTTGACCTTTTTCAACTCTTCCAGCGCGGCTGCAATCTTTTTTTTCTCGTCAGCGGAAACCTTGTCGCCCGACTCGTGCAGCGCCTTCTCGGTGGTGTAGATCAAACTCTCGGCCAGATTTCTGGCTTCAATTAACTCGCGCTGCTGTTTATCCTCCTCGGCGTGCAGCTCGGCTTCTTTCTTCATCCGCTCCACCTCGTCTTTGGACAGGCCGCTGGACGCCGTGATCGCGATCTTTTGTTCCTTGCCCGTGCCCTTGTCTTTGGCGTTGACGTTCAAAATGCCGTTGGCGTCCAGATCAAAGGTCACTTCGACTTGCGGCACGCCTCGCCGCGCGGGTGGAATGCCGTCGAGCATGAACCGTCCCAACGTCCGGTTGTCTTTGGCCAGGGGCCGTTCGCCCTGCAGCACGTGAATTTCCACCGAGGGCTGGTTATCCGAGGCCGTGGAAAACACCTGGGACTTGGACGTCGGAATGGTGGTGTTTTTTGCAATCAACGGCGTCATCACGCCGCCCAGCGTCTCCAGCCCCAACGTCAACGGCGTAACGTCCAACAGCAAGACGTCTTTGACGTCGCCTTGCAAAACTCCGGCCTGCACCGCCGCACCCACGGCCACCACTTCATCCGGGTTAACCGAAATGTTGGGTTTCTTGCCAAAAAACTTTTCCACCGCCTCCTGGACTTTGGGCATCCGCGTTTGGCCGCCGACCAAAATCACCTCGTGGATGTCCTTGGCGTTGATGTGCGCATCGGCCAGGGCTTGCTTCAGCGGCGGAATGGTTTTTTGCACCAAATCGTCCACCAGCTCTTCAAGTTTCGCCCGCGTCAACTTCAAGAGCAAGTGCTTGGGACCGGCGGCATCCGACGTGATAAACGGCAGGTTGATTTCCGTCGCCTGGGCGGTGGAAAGCTCGATTTTGCCTTTTTCGGCCGCTTCCTTAATGCGCTGCAACGCCAGCGGGTCTTTCGCCAAATCAATGCCTTGATCTTTTTTGAATTCGCCAATCACCCACTCGATGATGCGCTGGTCAAAATCGTCGCCGCCCAGGTGCGTGTCGCCGTTGGTGGCTTTGACTTCAACCGTGTCACTGGACACGTCCAGGACCGAAACGTCGTAGGTGCCGCCGCCGAGGTCGTAGACCGCGACCAACCCGGGTTTTTTCTGCTCAAAGCCGTAGGCTAACGCGGCCGCCGTCGGCTCATTGATGATGCGGCGGACGTTGAGTCCGGCGATAACGCCCGCGTCCTTGGTCGCCTGGCGCTGGGAGTCGTCAAAATAGGCCGGCACGGTGATGACCGCCTCGCTGATTTTTGCGCCCAAACGTTCTTCCGCGTCCGCCTTCAGTTTCGCCAGAACCATGGCGGAGATTTCTTGCGGCGCGTATTCTTTGCCGCCCAGCACCACCTTGACGCCGTCGCCGGCGCGCACGATTTTATACGGCATTAATTTCAGGTCACGCTGGACCTCGGAATCGTCCCAGCGCCGTCCGATCAAGCGCTTGATGCTGTACAGCGTGTTAGCGTGGTTGGTGACGGCCTGCCGTTTCGCCAGCTGTCCGACCAGCCGTTCGCCCGTTTTGGTCACGGCCACCACCGACGGCGTGGTGCGCGCGCCCTCTTTGTTCTCAAGCACTTTCGGCGCGCCGCCCTCCATCACCGCCATGCACGAAAACGTCGTGCCCAAATCAATGCCTAAAATTTTTGCCATACCAAAATCTGCCGCGACTATTGCTTATGTTTAGTCACGATTTTAACCGTCTTGGGTTTGACCTCCGGGGCCTTGGGCAGGGTAATTTTGAGCATCCCGGCTTGCGATTCGGCCGTTGCCTTGTCGCCCAGCACGCGCGTGGGCAACGCCACGGAACGGTAGAAACTGCCCGTCCGCATTTCCTTACGAGAGTAATTTTTTTCCTCCACCTCGGATTCGCGCTTCATTTCCCCCCGAATGGTCAACACGTCGTTTTCCACCGTGATTTCCACGTCGTTGGGGTCAACGCCCGCCAGCGGCGTTTCCACCACCACCGCATCGCGGGTTTGGTAGACGTCCACGGCCGGGGTAAACCCCATCCGCGTGCCGCCCCACGGGCCGGCGGCGTACAGGCGCTCCATCTCTTGGAACGGATCCATCGCGAGCGGCTCCCATTGAATGATGGGCATATGGTTATGGTTAGCTTATTAGCTTGTTAGCTGCTTAGCTTTTTAGAATGGATTTCCGCACCGCAATTCAGGCCAATCCTAAGAAGCTAAAAAGCTACCCGCTAAGAAGCTCGGGTCACTTGGCTACCCTCACCTTCGCCGGCAACAGCACCTGACCGTGCAACGTATAGCCCGGGGACACTTCCTCCGCCACGATATTTGCCGCGACCCCGGCACGAGTGACCGCCTCAACCGCCTCGTGTTGTTCGGGATCAAACGGTTCACCGACCGTCGTGATATGCGCCACCCCGAGCCTGGTCAATGTTTGCTGAAACTGTTGACAGACCTGCCGCAAGCCTTTGACCCACTCCACCGCCGTTTGTTCGGATGGAATATGCCGCAGCGTCACCTGCAAATTAGTGTAGACCGGGAGCAGCTGAATAAGGCAATCAGCTTGCGCGAAACGGCTCAACTGGCCACCGCGCTCTTCGCTTTCGCGCTTGAGGTTAAGGTAGTCGGCTTTGGCGCGACGCCAACCGTTCAGGTAGTCTTCGGCCTGGTGCTTCGCCCGCGCCAGTTCGGCTTGGAGCTGTTCCACCGTCGGTGCGGGTTGACTGGCTGCCGGCGACGGCGGTTCGGCTGGCGTCGAGGAGGGGGTATCCATGGCAAGGCTCACGTCGTTACGAGTTGTTCCCCAGTAACGGTTGCGCGGACACCAGGAGCGACCGATTCCGGCGGTAATTCATCCGCAACGGCCCCAAAACGCCTAAAACCCCCGGCACCGATATCGCGCGCGCGTAACCCACCAACACCACGCTGCAGGCCCGGCCAAAGGGATTCCGCCGGCCAATCAGAATCTGGACCTTCGGATTGCCGGCAAACTGGGGGTAGACGTGCTCCATAACCTCGTCGAGATGGTCCAGCACCTCCGACATGGTGCAGCTGAATTGGTAATCCTGAAATTCCGGCTGGCCAAACAAGTTGGCTAAACCGGTGTAGTACACGTCGCGCGCGGCAAAACCCACCATAACGCAACCGTCGCTCAACTCGGCCAGATTTTTCGCCATGGCCTTCAGCCGTTGCCGGCCGTCGGTGGCATCGCCGGAACTCTCCAAGGCTTGCCGTTCCCGCGGCGAGAGCGGGCAGTCGGCCAACGCGTGGTCCACATAGTACTGGTAGCCGGCTTCGGTCGGCACCCGCCCGGCCGACGTATGGGGGGCAAACAGCATGCCGGCGGTCTCCAATTCCGCCATCTCATTCCTAATGGTGGCGGGGCTAACGGAAAAACCGCCCTGGCGGGCGAGCCTGTGGGAACCCACCGGGCCGCCGGTTCGCGTGTACGCTTCAACGATGGCCGCGAGCAACTCCCGTTGCCGCGGACGAAGGGTAATCGCGGTCATGGCACAGCGTTGTGGGCTGATCTCGTAATTAGCACTCTCCTAGCTTGAGTGCTAATTCAACGGTACTCCCGCGCCAGCCGAGTGTCAAGGGGGGGTGACTCAACGCGGCAGCGCCTCGGGCACGCGGTACTCGAAAAACGCCCGCGCATCAAAAAGATTCAGTTCCGGCACCACCAGGACGCGGGTATAGAGCGGCAGGCTCTGGACCCACGTCACCTCGACTTCCTGACGGCTCAAGGGGGCCATCTGACGCACCCGCGTGAATTGCGCGGCCGCCAATTGCTCGCCGTTCATGAGCAGGAGGTACAATCCGACGTCCCAGTAGCCGTAAATGGAATCGTTCATCGCCGTAAACCTTGTCACGGCGCCCAACCGGCCCGCGCCGGCGCCCAATTCGCTGCCGCGCTGATGGCGGATGTCTTTCACCAATACCCGCAGCTTTTGATCGCGCCAACGTTCAAACTCGCTGGGAACGACCCGCTGCCACTGCAGTTCGCTGATTTGAAGGCTCGCGCCCGCGGGATTGCCCGCCACCCCGAAGAGGAACACGTACTTGCGCTCGCCGGGGAACAAAAACGTCGTGCCGGCGCCGAGCGTCTTGGCGCCGGCGGAAAACTGGTACTGGACGTTGGGGGCGGCGAAGCGCTGGTTGGGATTTATCACCAGGGCGGCCAGATCCGCCCGGCCGCCACCCCCGGGCAGCACGGACACCGGACCAACCTGCAGCGGCTGCGCCTGGGTTCGGGCGTGGAGTGTTGGGTAGTCAATTAAATCCCGCGTCAACTCTTGCAACATCGCCTGATGCCGGGCCGTGCCGCGGAATAACCGCACGGCCAGCGTCATGGTGGTGCCGTACAACAGCACCGCCGTGAGCGCCAAGGCCCACATCAGGACGCGCTTCAACAGCAGCCGGTGGGAGACCAACCACAAGCTGATGGCAATCTGCGCCTTGCCGACGGGTCGCGCGGGGCGCGTGATTATTGGGGACATCACCCTTAGTATAGCACTCCCAAACAACGGAAAAAAACCTCTTGATCGCGCCGCGCCGATATGCTATACTTGAGTTATCCCGCAAATGCCTATTATTGGCTCAAATAACTGATTTTTCACGCAAACAAAATCATCGCGCCGATGGTGATTTTTGCATAATCCTCCACCGTTTTGAGGTTTCCCTGATGAACAGCGTTAAAGATAACGAACCTAATGATCCCTGCCCACGGCCGGCAGGCGCGTCAAAGATCCGCGTGAACCTAAAAAGATCCGCGTTTGCGCCCGCGGGGCAGATCCGCGTTTTGATCCGCGTTCATCTATGAGTCCCAAAAAAATCGCCCAGGCTGCCAAGGAATACACCGCCAAACACATTACCGTGCTGGAGGGACTGGAACCGGTGCGCAAACGGCCGGGCATGTACATCGGCAACACCGCGAGTGAAGGCCTCCACCACCTGATCTGGGAGGTCGTGGACAACGCCATTGACGAGGCCATGGCCGGCCGCTGCGACACGATCATCGTGACGCTGTTGCCGGACACCCTGGTTTCCGTTGAGGACAACGGGGCGGGCATTCCCGTGGACATTCACCAGTCAACGGGCAAGTCGGCCCTGGAAGTCGTCTTAACCAAGCTCCACGCCGGCGCCAAATTCGGCGAAGGCGGGTACAAGGTCTCCGGGGGGCTGCATGGCGTCGGCGTTTCCGTGGTCAACGCGCTCTCCGAACACCTCAAAGCCGAGGTCCGCCGCGACGGCAAGCTCTGGGTCCAAGAGTACGCGCGCGGCAAACCCAGGGCCAAAGTCAAGCCGGCGGGCAAAGCCAGCGGCAGCGGCACCACGATTACCTTCAAACCCGATCCGCAAGTCTTCAGCGAGCGCGAGTACCAATGGGAAAGCATTAAAACCCACCTCCGCCAGCAAGCCTACCTGACCAAGGGCGTCACCATCCACCTGCGGGACCGCCGCGACCCCGCGGCCGCGGGGCACGACTACACCTTCGCGTTTGAAGGCGGCATCAAATCGTACGTGCAGCACCTCAACCGAAAGTTGGAAACCAAACAAGCCGACATTTTCTACGTGGATAAAACCGTTGACGGCGTCCAGGTTGAGGCGGCGTTCCAGTACACCGCGGAATTTCAGGAAAACATTCTGGCGTTCTGCAATAACATCATTAACCCCGAGGGCGGCGCGCACCTGGTTGGCTTTCGGACCGCGCTGACTCGCGTGCTCAACTCCTACGCCCGCGCCCAAGGCTACCTCAAGGAAAAAGACCCCAACCTCACCGGCGAAGACACCCGCGAGGGGTTGACCGCCGTCATTTCCGTCAAGGTCAAAAACCCGCAGTTTGAAGGCCAAACCAAGGCCAAGCTCGGCAATGCCGAGGTCAAACCCGCGGTTGAGACGGCGTTTGGCGACGCGCTGGCGGCGTTTCTGGAAGAGCACCCGCGCGACGCGGAAACGATGCTGGCGAAATGCCTGCTCGCCGCCAAGGCCCGCGCGGCGGCGCGCACGGCCCGCGAAAGCGTGCTGCGCAAAGGCGCGCTGGAAGGGCTGACGTTGCCGGGAAAACTCGCCGACTGCACCACCCGCGACGCCAGCCGCTCTGAACTCTACATCGTGGAAGGCGACAGCGCGGGCGGTTCGGCAAAGCAAGGCCGTGACCGCGAGTTTCAGGCCGTCTTGCCGTTGCGGGGAAAAATTCTGAACGTCGAAAAAGCGCGGCTGGACAAAATGCTCGCCAACAACGAACTCAAAGCGCTCATCATCGCGCTCGGCACCAACATCGGCGAAAACTTTGACCTGAAGAGCCTGCGCTATGATCGGATCATTTTGATGGCGGATGCCGACGTTGACGGCGCCCACATCCGGACGCTGCTGTTGACCCTGTTTTACCGCTATCTGCCCGAGCTCATCCGCACCGGCCACCTCTACATCGCGCAACCGCCGCTCTTTCGCGTTGCGCTCCGCAACAACGTCCGGTACGTCTACACCGAGGCCCAGTTGGAACCAGCCAAGCGCGAACTGGTGGCGCATAAGGCGCACAAAGCCAAGGGCAAAGGCGCGGAACCGAAAATCACGCCCGCCGCGGCCGAAGAAAACGCCGAGGCAAAAATTGACGTGCAACGCTACAAGGGTCTGGGCGAGATGAACCCCCAGCAGCTGTGGGAAACCACCATGGACCCCGCGATCCGACTCTTGTGGCAAGTCACCATTGCCGACGCCGAAAAAGCCGACGAAATTTTCACCATCCTGATGGGCGGCGACGTCGAACCCCGCAAGGTGTTCATTCAAACCCACGCGAAAAACGTGAAGAATCTGGATATTTGAAGTTGAGAATTCCTCTTGTGGAAAACCCACGCCCTCGAGCATCCTTGACAACATGGTCGCTTACCCCTACGATAATGAGTACAGTTACCCAAAAGCCCCGCGGGGCTTTTTAAAAACGCCATATTTCCCCTCTTTATCCCCACGTAACATAACCTGACCTGGGCCGAGCGCTGGGCGCGGCGCGCCTCCAAAGCGATGCTGAAACGAATTCTCAATTACCTCAGGCTCTCGCGGGACGAGCTCAAGAAAGTCAACTGGCCCTCCCGTGAACTTACCCTGCAGCACACGTTGCTGGTCATCGGCATCAGCTTAGGCATGGCCGCATTCTTGGGCGTGGTTGATTACTTCTTCACCCGGGCCTTGGAGTTCATTCTTTAATATGCCGAAGCAAATATTGCAACAGGGCCGGCGCTGGTACGTCATCCACACCTACTCCGGCTACGAGGAAAACGTCAAGCGCAATTTGGAGCAGCGCATTGAATCCATGGACATGGAGAACAAAATTTTTCACGTCCTGATTCCGACCGAGAAAAAAATCCGGATCAAGAACGGCCGCCGCAAAATCGTCACCGAAAAAATTTTTCCCGGCTACGTGCTGGTGGAAATGCTGGTGGACGACAACTCGTGGTACGTGGTGCGAAACACTCCCAACGTCACCGGATTCATCGGATCGGGCACCACGCCCACGCCCATTTCCGAAGAGGAAATCAAGCAGCTCCAAAAGCGCATGGGCGTGGAAGAACCGACGTACACCATTGACGTGGTTTTAGGCGCGCCGGTACGCATCACCGACGGCCCGTTCAAAAATCACGACGGCAAAGTCTCCAGCGTTGACAAAGCGCGCGGCAAAATCAAAGTCTTGGTTTCGGTCTTCGGCCGCGAAACCCCGGTGGAACTTGACTTCCTGCAGGTGAAGAAGATTTAATCGAGTGAGGAGGTTGGAGTGAGTAGTTGGTAGGCCGGCCGATTCACTCTACTCACTACAACCTACGACCTACAACCTTATCCATGGCCAAGAAAGTTAAAACCACTATCAAGTTGCAAATTCCCGGCGGCCAAGCCAATCCCGCGCCGCCGGTTGGGCCGGCTTTGGGTCAACACGGCGTGAACATCGCCGAATTTTGCAAAACTTTCAACGCCAAAACCAAGGACCGGATGGGCGAGGTAACCCCGGTCGAAATCACGGTGTTTGTTGACCGCGGCTTCACCTTGAAGCTAAAAACCCCGCCAGCGGCTGAACTCTTGAAAAAAGCCGCGGGGATAGAGAAAGGTTCCGGCGACCCGCTGAAAAAAAAGGTGGGGAAAGTCACGCGCGCTCAAATTGCCGAAATTGCCAAGCGTAAAATGCCCGACCTGAACGCCAAGGACCAGGCGGGCGCCGAATCCATGGTGGCCGGCACGGCCAGGCAGATGGGGCTGGAGATCGTTGAGTGAGTAGGTTGGAGTGAGTAGTTGGTAGGCCGGCCGATTCACTCTACGCACTACCTACAAACTACTAACCTAATTTTTGTGGGAGGACGCCCCGTATTGCAGCGCCCACCAACACCACGAAATACTATGGCGCACTCGAGACGCTACCAATCGGCCGCCAAACTTGTTGACCCCGCCAAAACCTACCCGCCGGCGGAAGCGTTGGCGCTGGCCCAACAGACCGCCAAAACGAATTTCACCGGCAGCATTGAGGCGCATTTCCGCTTGGGCATTAACCCCGAGAAAGGCGAACAGCAAGTGCGCGGCGCCGTCACCCTGCCGGCGGGAACGGGCAAAACCAAAACCATTGCCGCGTTTGTGCCCGAGGACAAAGCCGCGGAAGCGAAGGCCGCCGGTGCGGACGTGGTGGGCGGCGCTGAACTGATTGATCAGATCAAACAAACGGGCAGCGCGAATTTTGAAATCGCGGTGGCCACGCCGGACATGATGTCCAAACTCGCCGCCGTCGCGCGCATCCTTGGCCCCAAGGGCCTGATGCCGTCGCCCAAAAACGAAACCATCACCACGGATTTAAAAAAAACCATCACCGAATTGAAAGGCGGCAAAATCAACTTCAAAAACGACGATACCGGCAACCTGCACCAAATTATCGGCAAGGCTGATTTTTCAACCGACCAGCTGGTGGCCAACTTCACCACGCTCCTGGAAGCGGTGCGCAAAGCCAAACCGCCCGCGGCCAAAGGCAATTACCTCAAGTCGGTGACCGTCAACGCCACCATGGGCCCTCCGATCCGCGTGGACACTGCCGCGTAATCGTCTTCCCTGCCGTTTCCCGGGAACCAAGACCCGCCCACGGCGGGTTTTGTTGGTGATCAGGCGCGGAAGAAAAGCGCGGGAAATATAAAAAGCCAGCCGGGATGTGCGGCTGGCATCGTCTCAAGCGGTGGCTATTCCTTCTCCGAAGATCCAAAGCGCTGGCGGAGGTACTCATCTTGGATGGCATGGATTTCCTTCACCGCTTCGGCTGCCCCGTTGAACATCTCACTCTTCCCTTGGCGGATGTTTCTCAACTCCCGCCTGCACCTCACTCCCGCGATCACGGCAACGATCACCGCCGAACCTAACCATCCCGCGAGGAAGGGAAGCCGGCGATCATGAGTCTGGAGGGCGTTCGCTTCCAGAAGTATGCCGAGCCCAAAGCCAAAAAGCCCGGTCATGGTCCCCATCACGGTCGCCCAAAGAACCAAAGACTCTACGGCGCGGTCAATGTTGATATACCCATGAATAACTCCCACTGGTGGTGAATGCGACGGTTCAGCCATGGTCCATGCGCTCCATCTTGTTGACGGTTGGTAAAGAACAGAAGTGACGCAAAAAGCACGCTACCATAAATCCTGAACGACGTCAACGCACGGCACTCGTTCACCGCATAGTTCCCACCTAAAGTTTTGGAAGCGTTACCTGCAATCTTGCCACCCTCTCCTCTTCGGCCCCCTCACCAGTCCTCTCCTCCTTTGCTAAAGCCATGGCGGACCAGTCGGACCTCCTCCCCCTCACCCCGGTTCCCTCTCCCCTTGGGAGAGGGGTAGGGTGAGGGCGGGGAGAGGCAAGCGCGGGAAAGGAACAATCTTTTCCCTCCCCCTTCCCATGAAGGAGGGGGGAGGAGCGGTGTGGAGAGACGGCGCGGAAATGGAGGAAACTTTTTGGAAATCACCCTCTCCCTAGCCCTCCCCCATCGCGGGGGAGGGAACCAGGGGGCACCCCGGAGCAGAGCTCCGGGGAATTGTTCGGCGTAAAAGCCAAATGAGTGTGCATGATGTTCGTGGACTTGAACACGCACGGCACGTCACGCCGTTGCAACGTCTCGGGCATTGTTCCGTGACACCGCCGACTGACATTGCTATACTGGAAGCATGGCCCAACGTGAGCGTATGCCGGCGCACCTCAACCGCCCCTCCTGGGATGACTACTTCATGGCCATCGCCATGCTGGTGGCGACCCGTTCCACCTGCGAACGGCTCCACGCCGGCGCGGTGTTGGTCAAGGACAAACGCATCATTTCCACCGGCTACAACGGTTCGCCGCCGGGACTCCCCCACTGCGACGAGGCCGGCCATCTCTTGGAAGAAGGCCACTGCGTGCGCACCATTCACGGCGAACACAACGCGATTCTGCAAGCGGCGGCGCAAGGCGGAACGTCCACCCGGGGCTCAACCATGTACACCAAGTACGTCCCCTGCATCCACTGTTGCAAATACCTGGTTGCCGCCGGGCTGACGCGGGTGGTGTACGCCAAACTTTACCGCAACCGCCAGGCCGTGGACTATCTGAAAACCGCCGGGCTCCAGGTTGACCACTACGTCGAAAACCCCGCCTGGAAAAAGGAACTCATCAATATTTTTACCCAAGAAATTCCGACCAAGAGCGCGCCCGAGGTCAAATTCACGGTGGAAGCGCCCACATCGAGCTTATAGGGTTTCTCCTGAAGCTATCAGCTATAAGCTATGCCACGATTGATCCTCGGTTTCGTCGGGCCGATGGTCGCGGGGAAAGGCACCGCCTGCAAATACCTGGAACAACAGTACGGCGCCCAGTCGTTTCGTTTTTCCAGCATCCTGCGCGATGTGCTCGATCGGCTCTACCTGCCGCACACTCGCGACCACCTGCAACGCATTTCGCTCGCGCTCCGTGAGACCTTTGACGACGACATTTTAGCGCGCACGATTGCCCAGGATGTCCAGGCCAGCGCGGGCGAACTGGTGACCGTGGACGGCGTCCGGCGTCTCCCCGACATAAAATTTCTTCGGCCCATGCCAGGATTTTTCCTCATCGCCATTGCCGCGGACGAACGAACGCGGTACGAACGCATTATCCAACGGGGCGAAAATTCCGACGACCGGCAGAAGACCTTTGCCGACTTTGCGCGCGAAGGACAACAGGAAGCGGAACGACACATCGCCGAGGTCGCGGCGACCGCCGACTGCCACCTTGACAATAACGGCACGTTCGAACAACTCCATCAACAGTTGGATACGATGCTCCAAAAACTTCGCCGACGGAGCAACGAAGGTTAAACGTCCCCACGTGTGCGCGTCTCGATTAAACGCCTTGACCCCTCCCTCCCGCTGCCCGAGTACCACTCCCCCGGGGCGTGCGCCTTTGACCTCTACGCCCGCGAAACCGCGGTCATCCCGGCCGGCGGCTCGGTGAAAATACCGACCAACCTCATCATCCATGTGCCCAACGGCTACGCGCTGTTCATCAGCCTCCGTTCCAGCACGCCAATAAAATATCACCTGCTGATCCCCAACGCCCCGGGCATTACCGATCAAGACTACCACGGTCCCGATGACGAAATTTTTGTCGCCGTGTACAATTACGGACCGACCGCCACAACCGTTGAACGAGGCGTTCGTTTCGCGCAGGCCGCTTTCGTCAACATTGACCGCGCCGAATGGCAGGAGGCGGATATGCTGGCACCCGCTTCCCGCGGCGGCTTCGGCAGCACCGGATAATGCCCCCGGCCTCCTCTGCGTATCCTTAAACTTTTTTATTCTTAAACCTAAACACCTATGCAACTAGGGAAGGTAAAATATTTCGCGCCGACCATCGTCTTTGGGGCGTATTACCTGCTGTACGTGCTCACCACGGTTCTCTGGGAGCTGCTCCCGGCCACGGGCAGCCTCCCGGAAATCGCGGAGGCCGCGATCCTGCTGATCTGGAGCTCGGGCTGGCTGATCGGCGGCGGCATGGCCACGGTGCTTGACGGCTGGGGCCTAACCTCGGTGGGTTTGGTGCCGACCAACGCCGAAGCGCTCGGCGGCATGACCGTGGTGCTCGGCCTGGTCGTGGCGCTGAATCTCGCGGCCATGCACTTCCTGCCCCGCCTCCTCCATCGCCACCAGGGGTAGCACATCGTGACTGAAAAAGTTGTCTCACGGGGTATGCCCCGTGAGACAACGGTACCCGCGCCACATCGCCCAGATGAACGGCCGGTACTGGTGGCTCAACCGTGGGTTGCCGTATAGAATAGTTCTATCTTCCACTTTTATCGCTGAGCAAATTTGTCTCACGGGGTACGCGCGAATATCTTGATCTGGTGTCCCGCGTGCTGGAAAATGGCGAACGCCGCGGGGATCGCACCGGCGTGGGCACGCGATTTGCTCAAGGAACATGAGTCAACATTGACCGCGCCGAATGGCAGGCAATGGATACGCCGGCGCCGTCCTCCCGCGGCGGGTTGGGCAGCACGGGTGAGCGATAAATCAGGGTCGAAACTTTATGCAAGCGTACCTAGACATCCTGAAAACGATTCTCGCCGAAGGTCGGGAAAAGGCTACCGGCGATATTGGACGAACGCGGGGCCGCGAAGGGGTCGGTACCATCTCAGTCTGGGGAGTCCACTATAAAATTAACCTGGCCGATGGCTTTCCGCTGCTGACGACGAAGAAGGTATATTTTGATGCCATCCTGCATGAACTCCTCTGGTTTTTGACGGGCGAAACGCACATCAAAAACCTCATGGAGAAAACTAAAATCTGGAACAGCTGGACCTCGGCGGAAAAAAACTGGGAGCTGGGACAAACCTACGGCTACCAGTGGACCAAATGGGATCAGTACCTGAAAAACCCGGTTACCGGAGCGCTGGAGCTCCACCACGTCAACCAGATCCAAAACGTCATCGAGCTGTTGAAAAACGACCCTACCAGCCGCCGGATGGTCGTTTCGGCCTGGAATCCGGCGGATTTTTTCCGTCCCGAGGGAGATGCAAAAAAAACCGCCCAGCCGGCGGCCTGCCACACCCTGTTCATGTTTTACGTCACGCCGGAAGGCCGACTTAACTGCCATCTGACCCAACGTTCGGGCGACTTCATGCTGGGTGTGCCCTTCAACATCGCGTCCTATGCCATCTTGACCCAAATGCTGGCCCAGGAGGCGGGATTAAAACTCGGCGCGTTCAGCCACTACATCAATGACTGCCACATTTACCTCAACCACCTGGACGGCGCCCGCGAGCAACTGACGCGCCAACCCTACCCTAAACCGCAGCTGAAAATCGAAAAAAAACCGTTCTGGGAACTGAAATTTGAAGACTTCGAACTCGTCAACTACCAGCACCACCCGCCGATTAAATTCCCCATCGCGGTGTAACGGAACATCGCTACCGAGAAGAATCATGTTTGCTACCATGCTACGTAGCATGGTAGCAAAAAAACCGCCGGCCAGAGAGAAAGCAAAATAATTTATGCAGCTTGCGATCGTCGCCGCCGTGTCGGATAATGGCGTCATCGGCAAAGGTGGCGAGCTGCCGTGGCACATTCCGGAGGATCTCAAGCGTTTTCGTAAACTCACCGACGGGCACGTCGTCCTGATGGGCAGAAAAACCTACGAGTCAATCGTCAAGCGCCTGGGCAAACCGCTGCCGAACCGCACCAACGTGGTGATCACGCGGCAGTCCGATTATCCCTTCCCGCCGGAAGTCAAATCTTTCCGCGGTATCGAGGCGGCACTCGAGGCGCTGCAGAATGAACCGACCATCTTTGTCATCGGCGGGGGCGAAATTTACCGTCACCTGCAGGATCGAGTTGACCTCCTCCACATCACCCACGTCCACCAAACCGTGGAGGGTGACGCATTTTTTCCCGCCATTGATCCGAAAGTTTGGGAACCCTCACTAACCGAACACGGTGAAGGTTGGACGTATATCCGCTACCAGCGCGGACGGAGAACCGTGCATTGAGCTCAGGTCAAAAGTCATCGCGAGGAGCAGAGCGACGAGGCAATCCCCTTAATTTCCGCTCAGTTGTTAGATTGCCGCGCCCCGCGGCCGCGAGGCGCGCAATGACGGATGGGGAGTTTTGGCATGAGCTCATTGAACATTGACTGCCGAGCACTTTTCCATGAACATCTACTTTGCCGCCGCGATGCGCGGCGGGCGCGATAACCTCAAAACTAACCAGCAGATCGTGGCGTATCTGGCACGGCATGGCCACGACGTGTTGACCCTGCACGTCACGGCGGATGACTTCCCCAGCGGCGAAGACGAGCTGAACGACCGCCAAATTTACGAGCGCGACATGCGGCTGCTGGCGCAAGCCGACGTGCTGGTGGCCGAAGCCACCACCCCGAGCCTCGGCACCGGTTTTGAAATTGCCGAAGCGTTGCGACACGGAACCCCGGTGCTGTGCCTCTACCGGACTGATGTGGTGACGCGTCTTTCCCCCTTAATTTCCGGCAACCCCAACCCGCGCTTCACCCTGGCCGGGTATACGGCGGATGGCTGGCACCAACCGCTCGACCGCTTTCTTGCAAAAAAATGACATCGGATGTCCTATGAGCTGGGTTAAGCTAAAATTTTTCCAGCGCCAACAAAATGACATCGGATGTCGCAAAATTTATGTTCATTGTCCTGTACGGCATTAATAATCTGGGCAAAACCACGCAGGCGAGGCTATTAGTTGAACGGCTCCGGCGTGAGGGCTTTGCCGCGGAATACCTGAAGTATCCCATCTACGGCTTAACCCCCACCGGGCCAGCGTTAAACGACATCCTAAGAAGCGGAAATCCCCAGCGCATGAGTGAAGTGGCGTTGCAGGCGCTCTACGCCCAAAATCGACGCGACTACCAACCGGTGCTGGAACGAAAACTCGCTTCCGGCATGGTCGTGGTAGCCGAGGACTATACCGGGACGGGGATCGCCTGGGGTCTGGCGAAAGGCGCGCCACGGGAGACCCTGGAACGCATGAACGCCGACTTGCGGCGCGAAGACGTGGGTATCTGGCTTGACGGGGAACGGTTTCTCACGGGCCGTGAGGACCGACATCTTCACGAGTCCAGCCCCGAGCTGATTTCTCGCTGCCGGCAGACGCACCGCACGTTGGCGGAACGGTACGGCTGGTTGCCCGTGAACGCCAACCAATCGGTGCCACACGTGGCGGATGACATCTGGCGCCTCGTGGCGGAGCGGATTGCCCGCCCTCGTCGTGCCGTGGCGGCATCTGATGAACAACGAGTCCGAGTCTTGTAGCGCTGGCAGTCGCGTGCTAGAATGGCGGAGGTATAAAAACCGCGCCCACAAGCGTCCAACACAACGTCTGAGACTATGCAAGCGTCAACCCTTCAACCCATTATTGGCCTGGAGATCCACGTCCAACTGAAAACCAAGTCCAAAATGTTTTGTGGTTGCGATAACCGCGATGACCAAGCGCCGAACACCGCGATTTGCCCGGTCTGTCTGGGCCACCCGGGAACCTTGCCACTGGCCAACCGCCAGGCGATTGCCTGGACCGTCAAAACCGCCTTGGCACTCAACGGTGAAATCCCTCCCCACGCCAAGTTCGACCGCAAAAACTACTTCTATCCGGATTTGCCCAAAGGCTACCAAATTTCCCAGTACGACCAACCGATCGGCGTCAAGGGATTTTTGGAATTCAACGTGGACGCCCAAACGCGGCGCCGCGTCAATATCCGCCGCATCCACCTTGAGGAAGACGCGGCCAAAAACATCCACGCGGCCGACGACCGCCACACCTTGGTGGATTTCAACCGTTCCGGCACGCCGCTGATGGAAATCGTCACGGAACCGGACCTCCGGTCAGCTTTGGACGCCAAGACTTTTCTCCAAGAGCTTCGGCTCGTCATGCGGTACCTGGACGTCTCCGACGCGGACATGGAGAAGGGTCACCTGCGGTGCGATGCGAACGTCAACCTCTGGGAGCTCAACGAGGCCGGGGAACGCCTCGCCGCCACCCCCATCGTTGAAGTCAAAAACATGAACTCGTTCAAATCGGTTGAACGCGCCTTGACGTACGAAATCAAACGCCAAACCGAGGAGTATCGCCGGACGCATCGCACCGCCAACGACACGCCGAAAAGCACGCGCGGGTGGAACGACGCCGCCGGCGTCACCGAAGAACAACGCGCCAAGGAGGAAGCGCACGACTACCGTTACTTCCCGGAGCCAGACTTGCCTCCGCTGGATTTTTCCCCGAACGCGGTCGGCGCGATTGATGCCGCCGCGATCCGTCGTGAACTGCCCGAACTGCCCATCCCCCGCCGCCGCCGTTTCATCCGCGAGTACGGGATAAACCCTTCAGAGGCAAAAATTCTGACCGAGGAACGCGCGCTGGCGCACTACTTTGAACAGGTCATGTCCGAATTGGCCGGCTGGATGGACGCGTTGCCCGACCACTCGGACGCCCAAGAACAGCGGGAAACGAAAAAGTTAACCCAGGTGGTGGTCAACTGGCTGCTGAACAAACTCGTCGCGTTGCTGAATGCCGACCGGCGCGCCATTGCCGACTGCCCCGTGACGCCGGAAAACTTCGCCGAGTTCATTACCCTGGTCGGGCACGGCAAAATCAACGCCACGATTGCCCAACAGGTGCTGGGGCAGATGTACCGCACCGGACAAGACCCGTCAGCCATTATTGAAACCGGGGGTCTGACCCAAACCCCCGCCGCCGCCGACCTCGACCAGTTCGTGATCCAGGCCATCGCGTCAAACCCCGCCGCGGTGGCCAACTACCGCAAGGGCAAAACCGCCGCCATCATGTTTCTCGTCGGCCAGGTGATGAAAGCGGCCAAGGGCAAAGCTGACGCCGCGGAGGTCAAACGGCGGCTGGAAACCGCCCTGGAAAAAAAATCTTGACGTCGGGTTGAAGTCGTGAGGCGCTCCGGCAACACCCGCGATGTCCGCACCGCGGGCCTTTTTATGTGCCTTGCAACTCGCCGCGACTATTGAACAGTTCGGCGCCAATGGACGCGCCGATAATGAGCAACCCGCTCAACCACACAAGCGCCGTTGGTTCCCGGGCGGATGACGAACGACTCAAGGAGAAAGGTGAGCAGCGCGGAGAGGTTGAACAGCGCCTCGGAGGCAAGCGATGCGACCACCAAGCGTACACGGACATCGGATGTCCCGCTGGACATCCGATGTCCGACGTTCCACTCATTCTTGAGGGCTATTTCGTAGAGACAGGGTGTCTAAAAATGGGGTACTGGTCTCGAGCCGGGGGACCGCCGACGAGGAGCCAAGGAGGGGGGAGAGGTTTATTCTTGCGCAAGATCGGCTTTTGGTACTACTGATTTGAGAAACTCTCCAAACCTCTTTTATATTGGCGCCCCAAAATGACGTAACGTTGAGAGTTTTTCTACCGTCTCGGCTTGTGCTGCGCTAAAACTTTTTCTACTCGCTTGAACACGACCTGTGGAGAATGGCCGGCTTTGACAATGTAGTCTTCGGCGCCAAGTTCCATCCCTCGCTTCAAATCTTCACCGGTATCCAGATTAGTGAGAATGACCACGGGGATATTTTTCGTTGCGGGATCTTTTTTTAACTGCTCCAAAAATTCAAAACCCTCCTTGCCGACGGTTTTATCTTTCTTTGGCAACAGAATATCCAAGAGCACGACTGCGGGTTTTTCCGTCCGGCACAGCATGAGTCCGGCCTCAATGTCCGAGGTGGAGAGAAAGTAGTACCCATGGTCTTCAAAGACCATGTGATACAGGTCGACCAAATCATTATCATCCTCAATAAACAGAATTTTTTTCTCGGGACGCACCGCGCTGGGAATGACCATATTTTTAATCTTGAGGACTTTCGCGTTTGATCAATCTTAAATGTTATGTTGTCATTCCCGCCCCGTAACCAGTACGGGGTAAACCCCGTTCAACCAGGGTTAAACTCTGTCCTACCTGCCTTCATTGCCGAGGTTGCCGGGGAACTGCACGCGTCCATGGTCTAACGGGGCAAGCCGGAATGACACCAAGCGCGAAAGTCTTAAATCTTGAGACTA
>CAYJVS010000002.1:0-28329 GCA_964373635.1 uncultured Gammaproteobacteria bacterium | reverse complement strand
TAGTTTGTCATATGAGGGAACCGGGGTGAGGGGGAGGAGGTCCGACTGGTCCGCCATGGCTTTAGCAAAGGAGGAGAGGACTGGTGAGGGGGCCGAAGAGGAGAGGGTGGCAAGATTGCAGGTAACGCTTCCAAAACTTTAGGTGGGAACTTAGGTGGGAACGAGTGCAGCCGGTTGAATCAGCCCCAATACTATGGTAGAGTCAACCTGCGCCCCTGCTCGGCGCGACGGGTGGATGCGGCGGTATGACGATGCGGTGTTTTTTCGCTCTCGAGTTGCCGCCGCTGGTCCAGCGGAATGTATCCACGGCGGTCGCCGCGCTCAAACGTCAGTCCGGTGCCGCCATCCGCTGGGTGAACCCCGAAAACCTGCATCTGACGCTCCACTTCCTTGGTCCCGCGGTGCCCGTTGAACGGCTCAAACTTCTGCGGGAGCCGGCGCAAACCATCGCCGAGGGATTGACGTCCGTGGAGTTGACAACGGAACACGTCGGGCAGCTGCCGCCCACTGGTCCTGCACGCGTCATCGTCGTCGCCTGCGATGGACCGGGGATGTCGCGGGTGATGCAACTGCGCGCGAGGCTGGGATCAATGTTACACCGGCACGGCTTTAGCATTGATCCCCGCCCCTGGCGGCCGCACGTGACCCTCGGTCGCGTCAAGGGACACCTGGCGCAACCATTGCCGGCGATTGCCTGCCAACCGCAGCGGTTCCGGGTCAGCAATTTTACCCTCATGCAGAGCGTCTTGACGCCCGTAGGACCGCTGCACCGGCCGCTGGAAACCTTTCGCTTCGGTCCCCCATGAGACCGCCGGTATACATTTTAGGCGCGCGGATTGACAACCTCACCCGCGAGGAAGTTGACGGGCAACTGGAACAGTGGCTCAAGGGCGGGCGGCCGCGCCTGGTGGTGACGCCCAACCCCGAGATGCTGGTTGCCGCCCGGCGCGATCCTGGACTGCGGCGCGCGCTCGCGGAGGCCAGTTTGTCCGTCGCTGACGGCGTGGGTCTGGTCTGGGCCAGCCGCATGCTCGGCACGCCCATCATGGCCCGCTATCCCGGGGTGGATTTGCTTGACACGCTCATGGCGCTGGCCGCGCGACATCAACGACGGGTATTTTTTGTCGGGGGCCAACCCGGCGTCGCGGAACGCGCGGCCCAACGGTTTTGCCGGCGGTACCCCGCGCTTGTCGTTGCCGATGCCACCGACGGCGGTGAAATCACGGACCCGTCGGTGATGACCGCAGCGCTCAAACACCGGCTGACGCGGGCGCGACCCGAAATCTTGATCGCGGCGTTTGGCCATGGCAAACAAGAACGGTGGCTCGCGGATCACCTGACTGAATTCCCCGGTCTCCGACTCGCCGTTGGGGTGGGCGGGGCGTTCGACTATTGGTCGGGCCGCGCGCGGCGCGCGCCGCCGATCGCGCGCCGGGCCGGGTTGGAATGGCTGTACCGCCTGGCGCGCGAACCCGGGCGCTGGCCCCGCATATTGACCGCCACCTGCCTTTTCCCTTTACTCGTCATGATACAGCGACGTTCCCATGCCCCAGGTTCGCACTAGATTTTCCCCCAGTCCCACCGGCAAACTGCATATCGGCGGTTTGCGGACGGCACTATATAACTTCCTGTACGCCCGCGGCAATCAGGGACAATTTTTGTTGCGCATTGAAGACACCGATCAAACGCGTTTGGCTCCCGGCGCCGTCGCCAATATCACGGCCAGCCTGCGGTGGGCAGACTTAACCTATGATAATGAACCGATCATTCAGTCGCGGCGGCTCAACCTCTACCACGAAATTGCCCAGCGGTTGCTCGACACCGGCCACGCGTACTGCTGTTTTTGCACGCCGCAACGATTGGAGGAAATTCGCCACCGGCAAACCGCCCAAAAAACCGCCATTCGGTACGACGGACATTGCCGGAACCTCGCGGCCACCGAGGTATCCCGGAAGCTAACCGCGCGGACGCCGCACGTCATCCGCATGAAGCTGCCCCCGACCGGGACGATAACCTTCACCGACCTGGTGCGCGGGCCGCTCAACTTTTCCCTCGATACCCTGGACGACCAAATCATCATTAAATCCGACGGTTTCCCCACCTACCACTTGGCCGCCGTGGTTGACGATCACGAGATGGGCATCACGCATGTCATTCGGGGCGAGGAGTGGCTGCCTTCAACCCCCAAACACCTCATCCTCTTCCAATCCCTGGGCTGGACGCCGCCCGCCTACGCCCATCTGCCGCTGTTGCTCAGCGCGGACCGCTCTAAGCTTTCCAAGCGCACCGGCGATGTCGCGGTGGACGATTACCGCGCCGCCGGCTATCTCCCGGAGGCCGTGCTCAATTTTGTCTTACTCCTGGGATGGAACCCCGGCACGGAACAAGAGATCTTTGACCGGGACAACATGATTGCCGCCTTCCGGCTGGAACGCGTCAACAAGAGCGGGGCCGTCTTTAACCCGGGAAAACTCAACTGGATCAACGGCTGGTACATCCGCCACCTGCCCGTGGATGAGTTGCTGGAACGCGCGCTGCCGTTTTTACAAACCGCGGGCTTGGCCGAACCCGCCGCGGATCGCGCGTACCTCCGCCAGGTGGTCGCCGTTGAGCAGCAGCGCATCAAACGTCTCGGGGAGCTGCCGGCGCTGGTGGAATATTTCTTTCGGCCACCGAGTTTGACGGCGAAATTAATCCCATGGAAAACGCAAACACCGGAATCCGCCGGCATGGTGTTAGGGCAACTCAAGGATTTTTTAGCCGAAGTTCCGCCGGAGGACTTCACCGCCAGCGGACTGACCGCGCGCATCCGGGCGTGGATCGCCATCCAGCACCTTTCCAACGGCGAGGTGCTGTGGCCCTTGCGGGTCGCGCTCACCGGCCGCGAATCCAGCCCAAGTCCTTTTGAGGTCGCCGCCGTGTTGGGAAAATCAGCGACCCTGGAACGGCTGGCCGCGGCGATTGCTTGTGTCGGCCAGAGGAGGGGAGCGGCGTTATGACCTGGCGGCAAAGACGCCCACCAAGACCCGGCCGGAAGCACTGGCGGGGAATTGCCGGAATCGCGTTAATCCTCGCCACCGCCATCTCCGGTGGGGACGTTTCGACCGCGGGGGCAGCGGAGGATGAGATTAAAGCCTATAACACCGGCATTGACCAGCGGAAAACCGAGATTGAAAAAATCAAACGCCGCATTGAAGCGTACGAAAAACAAATCAACGAGACGCGAAAAGAAGCGGCCAATCTGCGCAATCAAATCAGCCTGGTGGAAAACGAAATCGCCAAAACCGAGCTGGATATTGAGCTCACGACCAAGCAAATCGCCGCCACCAACCTCGAAATTCAGCGCACCCAGCGGGAAATTCTCACCCACAACAACCGGATCATCGCGCAACAGCGGCGCATCGCGCAGCTGCTCCAACTCATCTACCGCAACGACCAAGTCAGCTATCTGGAAATCATGGTGACGCGACCGCGGCTGTCGGATTTTTTTGACTCCTACCAACGGCTCCAAGACGTGCAAGAACGGTTGCAGCAAGCGTTGACCGAGCTCAAAGTCTTCAAGCGCGAGCTGGAGCTGCAACAAGCAACTTTGACCAAAAAAAAAGCCGAGGAGGAGGAACTGAAAGCCACCTTAACCCAACAACGGCAAAATTTGACGGAAAAGGCGCGCTACCACGCCACGTTGCTTGAGGAGACGGAGCGTTCCGAACAAAAATTTTCCCGTTACGTCCAAGAGCTCAAGGCCGAACAGAGACAAAATAATGCCGAGATTGTTGATTTGGAACGAAAAATCCGGCAAGAGCTGGAACGGCGCCAAGAGGCCGAGCGGTTGGCAAGTTTTGGCGAACCGCGACTGCGGTGGCCGACCGACGGCCGCTATATCACCACCAAGTTCCACGATAATGAATACCCCTTTCGGTACGTCTACGAACATCCGGGTCTTGACATCCGCACGCCGCAAGGCTCGCCGGTGTACGCGGCGGAAGGCGGGTACGTGGCCAAAATCAAAGACGGCGGGGCGAAAGGGTACAGTTACGTCATGTTGATTCACAATACCGGTTTAGCGTCCGTCTACGGCCATGTCTCCGGTTTTGAAGTCCGCGCCGAAGAATTTGTCGCGCGGGGCCAATTGATTGCCCGTTCCGGCGGCACGCCCGGCACCCGCGGGGCCGGCAAGCTCACCACCGGGCCGCACCTTCATTTTGAAGTCCGCCGCAACGGCATTCCGGTTGATCCGATTGGTTACCTGCCTTGATACGCGCATGCGCGAGCGCCCAGCAACGGAAATCATCCGCGGCCTGCTCTGGGTGAACCTTGCCGCCGGATTCATCCTGTATGTTTCCCTCTACCGTCATTTAAGCGGCGTTTTAACCTTGATTCGCAACCTCACCCCGCCGCTATTGCTCATTGGAGGATTCGCGCTCGTCTGGAGCCGCGATCGTTCCATCATCCGGCGCCGGCGGTACCAGGGCGAGGAAACCGAGGTTATCGTGGTAACCAACCGCGATGCGCTCCTGCATGACACCATTGCATTTCTCACCGCGCTCTTGATTATTGTCATGCCGATAGTCTTGTCTGGAGATGGCGTTGATTTTATTGATCTGCTCCAAGCCGGCCTGGCCTTATTAGCCATCAGCTTTTTGCGCCATTACTACTTTAGTAAAACCCAATAGGGGAGCGGGAAACTTCATCACATACCGTTTTTTTATGCATGAAAACATGGGAATTTTTTTGCGACGCAGTAGACTACTACCAACCGCAACAAAAACCCAGACTACCGTGCAATCACCATTTGAGAATCTTGAGATCAACAGAGTAAGGTGAACGCACTGTTCCCTTGACCGTCTCTCGTGGTCAAGTTTACGTTCTTTTCATAACCTGATGGAGAGGCAAGCATGCCTGATAAAACCATTCAGATTCGTCGTCCGGATGACTTCCACGTCCACTTCCGCCGCGGGGCGATGTTAGGAAATGTCCTGCCGCATACCGCCGAGCACTTCGGCCGGGCGCTGGTCATGCCCAACACCGAGCCGCCGATACTGACTGCCGAAGATGTCGTGCGCTACAAGGAAGAGATCCTCAGCGCCTGCGGTGGCCGGTATCGCGGTACCTTCGAGCCGCTGATGACGATCCAGATCGTTCCCCAGACGACGCGGGCTCAAGTTAAGGCAGCGGACCGCGCCGGCGCCGTGGCTGGCAAGATCTACCCCCCCCCCCCCCCTCGGCGTGACCACCAACTCCGAAAACGGGGTGGTGGACTACCAGGCACTCGCTCCCGTCTACGAGGCAATGCAAGAGTGCGGCATGGTGCTCTCACTGCACGGCGAATCACCCGATCCCAGCGTCTTCTGCCTTGACCGGGAAGCAGCCTTCCTGGAAACGCTGATCTGGATCGCCGAGCGATTCCCTGGCCTGCGGATTGTGCTAGAACACGTCACCACCGCCGCGGCAGTCCAAACCATTATCAGTCTGCCTGCGCGGGTGGCGGCAACCATCACCGTCCACCACCTCTTCATCACCCTCGATGATGTTGCGGGCGGCAAGCTCAAGCCCCACTTCTTTTGCAAGCCCCTGGCCAAAAGGCCGGAGGACCGAGCGGCGATCGGCCAAGTGGCGAAAAGCGGCAACCCCAAGTTCTTTCTGGGCACCGACAGCGCCCCGCACCCGCGCGAGGCCAAAGAGTGCGCTGCCTGCAGCGCCGGCATCTTCACCGCGCCAGTGGCCATGCCGATGCTCGCATTCTTCTTTGAAGCGCAGGGTGTCCTGGAGCGCCTCGAGAGCTTCACCAGCAGGTTCGGCGCCGACTTCTACGGCCTGCCGCTGAACCCCGGAAGAATGGAGCTCTGCCAGAAACCATGCAACGCCGAAGGGTGGTTGGTACCAGAGGAGTTCGGAGGAGTGGTTCCGTTTACCCACTTCAAACAAACGCTCGACTGGCGTGTGTCTGCCGAGCGGTAAAAAACGGCAACCCGTTCATTGACCATCAAACCTGACGGTTTTTCCCCGTCAGGTTTTTCTTGCTCCTCATTGGAGAGGGGAGTGAAGTTATCCACAGAGTGTTCATTTAAGCCGTTTTTTACGTACTTGACTGCATTTATACAAGCATCTAAAATGAAAATGTTAATTGAGTATAATATCCCTTACACTGAATTATCAATGCCACAACCATTACCGCCACTAAAAACAAAAGGCCGGGGTACCCGAATGGCGCGCATCGGTGCTATTTTGGGCGCAAACTTCGATAAGCTGGTTGCTGATTTGTATGTTAACAAAAAATTATGCGGCTCTGAAATTTCAGATTTACTATACCAGAATTCGAAAATCAGAATAACAAAGCGATCAATTCAAAGACGATTGAAAGCACAACAGTTAACTCGTCCACAAAGCGAATCTATTCGGCGCGCTATAATGAACGGCAGGAAACGCTATGACCATCTCCGAAAACCAATAAAATCTGTTGAATTTCGCCGTGGTATAAGCCTCAAGCTACGATTCCAAACCATGAAACGCGATAACTTTCGCTGTGTACTCTGCGGGAAAGGCGTTAAAGACGATGAATTACTTGAGGTCGATCATCTTATACCCGTTGTCAGTGGTGGTACAAACTCGCCTGAAAACTTGCGTACCTTATGCCGTTCATGTAACCGCGGTAAAATGCTCGCGGGCGAACGGCATTTATGAACACCATGCGAATACCTCCACTCCCCTACCTCGACGACTTTCTGCTCGACCTCCAGTCGAATAACTATTCGCCAGAAACCGTCTACAACTACGAGCGTGATGTGGATGTTTTTCAGAATTTTTTAGCGGAAAGCAAGGTTAATTTCGACCACGTCAACAAGAAAACCATCCTCTACTATAAAGCCTACTTGAACTCACGAGACCGGAAAACTGCGAAATTACAGACTGGTCAGGCCACCTTGGGTAGTTTTTCGATCAATCGGATGCTCTCAGCGCTGCGCCGCTATCTCAAATTCCTCATTGACAACGATCATGAGCCGCCCATCTCACCGGGAGTAATCCAGCTCGTAAAAACCGAAAAAAAACACCCGCGAGTGGGTGAATTCGATGAAATTGTCAAGCTCATAGAGTCACCCTCGAAACTGGAGAAAAACTCGGTTATCGCCAGCAGAAACCGAGCCATGCTGGAAATGCTGTTTTCTACCGGAATGAGAATTTCTGAGCTGACCAGTATGAAACGGGAGCAAATTGACCGCGGAGGAAAAATTTTTATCCGCGGCAAAGGGAAAAAAGAACGCTTCGTATACTTGACCGACCGTGGCCGCCGCTATCTGGACAAGTACCTGCGTCTACGCGGCAACGCCAAAACGCCCTACCTTTTCATCCCCTACCGCGGAAAAAATGCCTCGGATCGGGATAAAAGAATCTCACCCAACTACCTACAGGAGAAAGTAAAGAAATACCGCGAGCTGCTCGGCATTAACGTTCCCCTCTCACCACACTCCATCCGGCACGCGTTTGCGACCTATTTGGCTGAAAGCGGCGCCAATCCGGCAGCGATTCAAATTTTACTCGGCCACGAGTCGCTCGATACCACGACTCGTTACGTCCACGCTTCCGACCGCTACGCCGAACGCACGCACCGCCAGTTCCACCCGCTCAAACGCTAAGTCAGCCCCACTTTCCCCCACGAGTAATCACCGGACATCCGATGTCCGGAGACTGCATGACCGCGAAAAAGCGCTCTGGATGAGGTATCGCGGCCCCGCCGGCACGGAGCACCGTCTTACCGCGCGCTCGGTTGAACGTTTGGTAAAAAAATACGCCATGGCCGCCGGCATTCCGATCTACACCAGTCCGCACACGTTACGCCACTCGTTTGCGACCGATCTGCTCACCCAGGGCGCGGATCTGCGCGCGGTGCAAGAATTCCTTAGCCATAGCAACATCGCCACAACGCAAATATACACGCACGTCACCAGCAAACGGCTGCGGGAAATCCATCAAAAATTTCACCGCGAAGAAAAACTGTAGCGCCTTCAAATCCACCCCCACTCCCCTTCTCTATTTCGGCCACAACTAAAATATACGACATCGGGTGTCGTTTTGCTGGCCATACCAAAATTTTAGCTTAACTCGGGTAAGATGAGACATCCGATGTCGTATTTCCGCTTTTCTGACCTGGTTATGGAGGATCAGAAACCGGAATCAAAGATCGGCATTGACGAAGCCCAGCCCATGGCATAGATCGCAATGGATGCAATAAAAACGAACAATCCGGCCGCTAAAACACCGTCGCGCTTGGTGAGCAGGCCCACCTGCATGACGGTGGCCGCGTAAAGCGTACCAAGTGCCCCAACACCGGGACCCGATACGTACTGCCCATCACGGAGCACTCCTGATCCGCCGGTCAGCAAGATGAAGGTGGCCAGTCCAGCCGGAAAAACGGCGCTAATGAACGCGAGGATGTACGAGCGGTGCATAAAAATTATTGATAAAAAACTTTCTGGCCGAAGCGGACGTCAACGTAACGCAAGCCCGGCCGTTTATGGATGCCTTGGGTAATGACCGTCTGTAACTTGGCTAATTGCTCGGCCAGCGGTTGGTCGCTGGCGAAATAAATTTCAAGGTTGTCGGCGGTCTCGGCGGTCAATTTGTAGGCGCGCGGATGATAGCGGAAGCGCGTGACGCTGGTTGACCACGGCCCGGCGGCCTCAAGAAACTTTGCCACCTCGCGGATAAATGCCAGAGTTGCCGCGGTGATGACCGGCTGATTGGACGGCACCGGCGCGCCGCTCTCATCCACCACCACCGGTAACGCATGGTCCAGCGGCTGCAAGCGTTTGATCGCCAATGCCTTCTCGCTCGCGGTCGGGATACCGGGAGCGGCCGGCACCGACGTAAACGCCACGCCATCGTCATCCAGGTACCACGCGCCGGAGGCGGACACCCATACCAGCCTCGGATCGCGCTCCTGAACATTCACCGAAATACCGCCCAACCAATTCCGCTTCACCGACCAACTGGCAAAGGGAAAATGCTCGCGCAGCTTGGCCTCGGTTTGCCGCGGGCTGAAAAAGACGGCCAGGCGTTGCGGGAAAACGGCCCAACGGCGTTCCTTAATCTGGGCGGTGATAAATTGCGCCACCTGCTCCGCGGAAATCACCCGCGCGCCGGTAACCGAGATGGATTGAATGGGCAGCTGGGTTACCACCGTCGGCAGGTTAAGCAACCCGACGAGCAGAAGCGTCAGGAACGCCGCCATTCCCGCCGCGCGTCCCATGCCGCGCGAGAGCCGGCGGCGCGGGCGGGTAAACCGTTTGTGGGCGTAGTCGCGCGGGCGGCGCATAGTAAAGCTACAGTCCCCGACGGACTTTGCGCATTTTTTCCACCCAGTAGTTCAGCCAGTACCGCGAGGTGAGCCGCAAATCCTGGGCGGGCAGGTACGCCCGCGCCAATCCGCCGAAGCCCTGCTTAAACGCCGTCAATCCAGCCCACGGGTGACGCGGCCGGTGCGGCGGGGCAATCCCCCAGAAATTATACCACGCGCACCCCCGGCGTTTCACGGCTTGGATAACTTCCCATTGCAGCAGGTACGCGGCCGGAATGGGTTCCCGGGTGGGGCGGGAGCAACCGTGGTGGTAAAATCCCGACCGGCCGGAAAAAACAATAAACGCGCCGGATAAAACTTCGCCGTGGAAACGAGCCAAAAAAATTTGCGCCGCGGCGCCAAACGCCGCCAGTTCATCCGCCAGGTATTGCCCGGGAAACGCCACGAAGTGCTGCCGCTGCGCCGTCACGCGGTAGAGATCTAAAAAGGCTGAAAGATCCGCCGCGGTGCGGCCGGCAGTGACGGTCACGCCCAGTCGCATCGCCTTGCGGATCCCCTGCCGCATGGTCTTGCGCATGCCGGACATCAGCCGCGCAACGTCTGGCGTTACATCAAGCATCCACGCCAGTTCCGGGTGCATGTGGATCGGCGCCGGCCGAAAACCCAAGCGACGAAAGAGCCGCCATGATTCGCCCGTGTCGGGCAACTGACTGCTGACGCGGATAAAGTGGGCTTGCTCCTGCCGCGCCAATTCCTTAAGAAATCCCACGATAGGCGGCAGCCACTCCGCCGCCCGATTCGCGGGCAACACCGGACCGTGCGGACAAAAAAGAAAGCGGGCGCGGCGGGCGGCGATGCTAACCAGCAGCGCCAAACCGTCAAGTTGCCGCCCCTCATCTCCGGCGGTCAAGCCCAAACGGAACACGCGGTTTCCCTGGCGGCGGTTAAATTCGCCCCACTCCCAGGACTGGAGAAACGTCGGCGGAGCGAGACGATCCAGACACTCCTGCCAGCGCCCACGATCGGTCACCAGCCGGATACGCACTCCCCTACCCTCGGAAGCGCACGGTCCCGGGGACGCGGAATTGGCGGCAAACGGTGTCATGATGGCGCAAAAAAATATCGTTGCAAAAACATTATCAAGCGATCCAGCCGCGCATCAGTGAGGTTGATGTGGGTGGGCAAATTCACCACGCGGCGGGCAGCGGCTTCGGCCCGCGGACAGCTTCCGCGCCGATAGTGGATTATTGACTCATCCACCCCGGCGGGAGCGATGGGCGGATCATACCAGTCGCCCAGATGAAAGCCAGCTTGACGAGCGGCCGAAATCAGCGCGTCACGCCGGCTGGTGGCGATGGGATAGCGTAAATAAACGTGGTGGCGCTCCGGGGTCGGGGGCGGCGGGAGTTCCACGTCGCGGCCGGCCAACGCGGCTTGATACCGTTCTGCCACGTTTTCGCGGTGGCGGATAAAACGCTCACGTTTCTCAAATTGACGCACGGCCAGCACGGCAAGGGCGGGCGCCAAACGGTAGCCCAAAAAACTTGGCGGATTCCCCTGCCGTTCCGCCGGCTCAACCGCCCGTGAAAGCAGCTGCAGCGCCTTGCTCACACCGAGCACCGCCTCGCCCACCCCGTGCTTCCCCAGCGTGGCGCGGGCACATGACGTGATGAGCGGATGTATAAGCTGCTTGCCGATCCACGCGGCCGGGGGGGTTGACAACCGTTGCTGCTGCCGCACGATGCGCTCTGCCAGGTCCGGTTGGGGCGTGACGGCAACGCCGCCAAACACGGCGGATAAACACTTGTCACGGCCAAAGCTGAAAATGGCGGCATCGCCGCTTTGTCCGCACAACCGGCCGGAAACCGCGCTGCCCACCGCATGAGCGCAATCTTCGATCACCGTCAGACGGTGCTGCCGCGCAATGGCAGAAATCGCCCTGAGATCAGCGGCAATGCCAAACGTGTGTTGCACCACGACCGCGCGCGTGCGGGGGGAAATGCCCGCCTCCAGCGCCAAAGGATCCATGGTGTACGTCCGCGGGTCAATGTCAACATACAAAGGCCGCGCGCCGGCCCACAGCACCGCGTCCGGCACCGCCACGCAGGTGAAGGCTTGCACCGCCACCTCGGCGTCGGACGGCAGTTCCAACGCTTTCACGACTGCCGTGAGCGCCGCGCGGCCGCTGCCGAAGCTTATGGCATACGGCAGCTGGAGCCAATCGCGAAACGCCGCTTCCAAACGGGTTGGCGCGTCGCCTCCACGCCACTGCCACGGTTGCGCGAGCAGTTGCAACGCCAGCCGCACGTCGTCGGCTTGGTAATTGGGGGCCAGGCCAATGGCGACGCTATGCTTCATAGCCGACGAGCGGTGACCACGGCGGTGGCGGTGACCGCGCGGCCTGACGGGTTGACGACCACGGGGTGCTGCAAAATTACCACGGGCACGTCCGTACCGGCGACTGAAAGCCGCCAATCCGCGCCCACCGAAAACACGATCCGGTCGCTGCCGACAAAACCAAATCGCCCGGACTTGCGATCGCGGCCCGCGCGGTACAGGTGGTCATGGGTGGGATCAAGCGGCAACCACTGCCCGCCGGAAAGCCGCGCTTCAAGCCACACGTGCATGCCGCACCGTTGGTAACCGACTAAAAATCCAACCAACAGTCGCGTCGGAATGTTTTTGGCCGCCAACAGCGCCGCGAGCAAACTGCAAAATCCCCCGCAATCTACCGCCGGCAATTGCAGCGCATCCCGCGCCGAATAAAGCCCCGGGATGGGATTGCCGTAGTGCAGCGTTCTGACCACGTGGGCGTACAGTCGCTGCACCACCGCCAGCGCTGGTCCATTCTCACCGCCGACCTGCCGGGCGATTTGCCGGATCTGGCCGGTGACCGCAAAAAAACGGTTCGGGGCGGACTGAACTGCCGCGGGTGCACCGCCATCCGCCGGGGTCAAACCAAGGCGCGGCACCACGGTGAGTGGAAATTGGAACGACACGCTTGCCTTCCCCTGCCGAGGAACATACGGCGTCCACCAGGCGTAGTGATTGCCGCTCGCGGGATCAACGCCTGCCCCGCTCGGTGGCGAAGCGTACGTCAAACTGCCAACCCGCTGGTACGGCAGCGACGGCGGCAGCGGACAGACCACGGTCACGTCCGCCGCGTGCTCACCGGAGTTGGAAATTTCCGCGCGGTACTCGGCGGCATACCGCTGGGATCGCGCATACCAAGGTATGCGGAGCGTTTCAATGGCGTAACGCACCACCGTCGGCACTGGCATACCCCGTGGGACAACTTCGACCGTAATATAATTTTTTCCCGGCTGAAAACCACGGATCGCCGAGCTTCTTTGGGCGAGTTTTTGCGCCACACATGATGATCTCTCTCTAAATTCACCGTGGACGCACATTCGAAGTTGTCCCACGAGGCATACCATCAAGCTCCGGCCACCGCACGCGCGCGCAGGGAATCAAGTGACCGCGGCAGATACGGACGCAAAACCTTGGGTAGCCGCACCGAACCGTCCGCTGCCTGATAATTTTCCACCACCGCGGCGAGAGTTCGGCCGAGCGCGACGGCCGTGGCGTCATTCATGTGGACCAATTCGGTCACTCCCGTGGCACGCTTGACGCGGATCTGCAACCGCCGCGACTGATAGTCCGTGTTCAGGTCAGCGGTGTGGGTTTCCTTGTACGTTTGCATCCCCGGAAACCAGACTTCCAGGTCAATCTGCCGCGCATCGGGCAACGCCAGGTCGCCGGTGCACATCTGCACCACGCGGTACGGCAATCCTAAACCCTGCACGAGATGTTCCTGAATCGCCACCATGAAATCGTGCTCCGCCATCGACGTTTCGGGCGCGCAAAACGACGCCAGCTCGACTTTGTCAAACTGATGGAGCCGGATCAGCCCTTTGGTGTCTTTGCCGTAGGAACCGGCCTCGCGCCGAAAACACGTGGAATAACCCACGTAACGAACGGGCAGCGCGCCTTCCGCCAGCGTTTCTCCCGCGTGCAGCGGGCCAAGGGTGTGTTCCGCGCTGCCGATCAGGTACTGATCGTCGCGTTCGAGGTGGTAGCGTTCTTCTTTGGGTTCCAATCGCGCCATCTTCTGCAACATCTCCGGACGGATGAACACCGGCGGCAACACCGGCACAAACGGCCGCGGCGACACGACCAGCTGGGCCCGGCGGGCAATCCGCTCCAGCGTGGCTTGGTCGGTGACCGCCGCCAGCGCGTATTGAATCAACGCGAACTGCAGCCAGACCAGCTCGCGCTTGAGATAGACCAAACGGCTGCCGCTCACCGCGGCCGCCCGTTGGCTGTCCATCATGTCCAGCCCGTCGCCCAACTCCCAGTGCGGCAACGGCGGGAAGGAAAATTTCGGTTGATCGCCGACCACCCGCAACACCACATTGCCTTCCGGGCCGCTGCCTACCGGCGTATCCGCTGACGGCACGTTGGGAAACCGCTCCAGCAACCGTTGCAGTTGCACGGCCATCTCGCGCGCCTGAACTTCGATGGCGCGCAACTCCTCGCCTAAACGCTTGAGCCGTTTGATGTCCGCCGCGGTCGGCTTGCGCTGGGATCGCGCACGCAGTCGTTGGCGGTAGCCTTGGACCTGGCGTTCCAGATCTCGGTGCTTGACATCAAGCGCCAAAATTTCGTCAACCGAAACTGGCGCCGTGCGATCGCGAACCGCCTGACGAAAACGTTCGGGGTCATGGCGCAGCTGTTTGAGGTCAATCATAGTTGAACCGGTGGCAAAGGCGCGGAACGTTGGAGCGAACTTTTAAACCGCTCCGGGTGAAAAGCAGAAATGCGAATAATCTTGACCCCCGGATACCGCTGCGCCAATCCTTGAGTAAATGCCTGCTGGTCATACCCGAGGCACACTATTCGCGGTTGATATTCGGCGATGATGCCGGCCGGATCGCGGCGCCGGCCCAGCACCGCGCGGGAAACTTCGGGCAACTGGCTGACCCGCGCCAACCGCGTGGTTTCATCCTGGAGCGGCAGCCGGCCCTTGACCCGCTTTACCGTTGCGTCCCGCGCCACGACCACCACCAATTCGTCGCCCTGGCGTTTGGCCTCGCGCAGGTAGTGCCGATGCCCCGGGTGCAGGCCATCAAACGTCCCAAAGGCCATGACGCGAACCATGGTCAAACTGCTTCAACCGCTACCCCTCGGGGCGCATCATGGGGAATAACACGACGTCGCGAATGGAGGGCTGATCGGTCACCAGCATCAGCAGCCGGTCCAAGCCCACGCCAAAGCCCGCGGTGGGCGGCAGACCGTGCTCAAGCGCCACCAGGAAATCCTCGTCGGTCATGTGGGCTTCGCGGTCGCCGGCGGCAGAGAGCTGCCGCTGCTCGCGGAACCGCTCCCGCTGGTCCAGGGGGTCATTTAATTCGGAAAAGCCGTTTCCCACTTCAGTGCCGGCAACGACCACGGTCATCCGTTCGGTCAGTTCGGGGTGCTGGGGGTGGCGTTTGGCCAAGGGAGAAACGGCCACCGGGTGGTTGCTGACCACCGTCGGTTGGATCAGATGGGAACGAACGGTTGCCTTAAAGAGCTGGTCTATCAACCGGCCGCGGCCAACCGTCATGTCCACCGGCACGCCGGCTTGGCGCACGGCGGTTTGGAGTTCGGCGAGACTCGCGACCGTGACGTCAAGGCCGATCCGTTCGCGCACTGCGGTGGTGTAATCAACCTCGGGCCACGGCGGGGTGAAATCCAGCGTCGTGTCTTGCGCGGTAAACTTGAGCCTGCCAAAACACTCCTGCAAAACTTGACCGTAGCAGTCCTGCACCCGCGCGATCAAATCACGGTAGTCGGCGTAGGCCTCGTACCACTCCAGTTCCGTGAACTCCTGCAAGTGCTCCCGCGACATCCCCTCGTTGCGAAAAACCTTCCCGATTTCGTAGACGCGGTCGAAGCCTCCAACGATCAGCCGCTTCAAATGCAGCTCCAAAGAAATGCGCAAATAGAAATCGCAATCCAGCGTCCGATGGTGGGTGACAAACGGCTCGGCCTCGGCCCCGCCGGGGACGTGCTCCAAGACCGGCGTTTCCACTGCCAAAAAACCCTGGGCGTCAAGATACCGCCGGAAGGCGGCAACGAATCGCGCCCGCTGGACAAAGAGGGTTCGCACCGCCGGGTTAGCGGCCAAATCCAGGTACCGCTGGCGGTAACGCAGTTCGTGATCTTTCAGCCCATGCCATTTCTCCGGCAGCGGCCGCAACGCTTTGGCCAGGAGTTCGTACCGGGTGGCAGCCACGGTCAGTTCGCCCGCGCGCGTGGTAACCAGTGACCCCACCACGCCGATAAAATCTCCCGGATCAACCAAGTCCACAAACCATTGATAGGCGTTGCCCGGCGTCAACTGATCGGCGCGGAGCTGGATTTGCATTTTACCGCTGGAATCAGCAAGATGCGCAAACGTCAATTTGCCCATGGCGCGAATCGTGACTAAACGTCCAGCCACCGCGACAACCGTGCCCATTGGTTGCTTTCGGGCTTCCTCCACGGTGTGCGTGCGCGCGAACTTTGACGGGTACGGATTGACCTGAAGCTGGCGCCAGCGTTCAAGTTTGCCGCGCCGAACGGTGACCTCATCGGGGACTGAATTACCCATACGCCGCAATAGCCATAGTTTAGCCAAAACTAACGAATGAGTCAACGCAATCCGTTGGTTTTGTCAACGGGATATAGAAATGTCCTCTAGTTCAATCCGTTGGTTTGTCAACCCGAAAAAAATGTCCCAGCGCTTCCCGGCGGCCCGCCTGCCCTGCCTGGCCCAATAAACTCGCTCGTTTTCGTGAGCGGGGCAGTAACCCCGCCCGAGACCTTGGGGAAAACACGGCCCCCTTGCCTGCCTGCCGAAGCCCGGCGTAGGCAGGGAACCCCTTGCGGATTGGTTCCCCGCGGCAGAGCCGCGGGGTAGAAGAGCAAATAAAAACTTTTCGGGGTATTGCACGATCGTGCAATACCCCGAAAAGTTAAACCGCGGCTCTCCCGGACTTTCGGGAGTTGGGAGCGGGAGTCACGCGCCATGGGTTCAACTCCAAAAAAACCATACCCCATCGGATGGCGTATGGTTTCCGCCGTGGGACGGCGGCTAAACCTCCGCTAAGGGCTGGTCAAAAAATAGCCTTTTCAATTTTCAGCCCTAGGCTGATCAGCCTCAGGCTTGACATCTCATCCTCTCCGCCGCGGACAACGCCATCGGGCGGATCAGCCTTGGGCTGAACGCCATTGTTGGCCGGAAAAAAATCTTCACCAGGACCAGGCTTTTGCTTCAAATTTTCTTCAGGCAAATCTGGCGTACATCCGAGCGAACTTCAACCAAACGCTGACCAGTGAGCCACGTTATTTATTTCCCAACCCTAATCGTGATGCACGTCAATAACCACGCACTCCAGGGCGCCTTTGGGCACCGTCACGGCCACTCGATCACCCACGCGTTTACCCAAGAATGCCCCGCCCAGCGGCGACTCATTGGAAATCAGGCCTTGGGCGGGGTTGGCTTCGTTGGAACCGACAATGGTATAGCGCAGCTGCTTGCCGCCGCAATCCACCAGGACCGTTGAACCAAGGCTCACCACGTCCCCGCCGTTGCCGTTCGTGGTGATCACCACCGCCTGGTTGATTAAACTTTCCAACTCCAAAATCCGCCCTTCAATGAAACCCTGCTCATCTTTGGCGTCGGCGTACTCGGCGTTTTCGGACAAGTCGCCCTGTTCCCGCGCGACTTTAATCCGGCTGATCACTTCCTGACGCTTGATGGTTTTGAGTTCCTCCAATTCGCGCCGCAGCTTGTCCAGGCCGCTGGGCGTAAGGTAATGCGTCATGGCGTACGAGGGAAAAAAGCAGACACAAAAAAGAGTGTACGGGTTGACGCCAGGCCTGTCAAGGGCCTTATCCACACCGCTCACGAGTCGCTTGAGGACACGCGGTGCTCTGCCCACCATTGGAAAAACCGCGCCGCCACCGGGACCGCGCTCACGCTCCCCTCTCCGCCTTCTTCCACCACGACCGTGAGGACAACGCGCGGGTTGTCCGCCGGCGCGTAGCCCGTGAACCAGGCGTGCGGGGGTTTCACCGTTGACCATTGCGCGGTCCCGGTTTTGCCCGCCGCCGCGAGGGAGAGGCCCGCCAGCGCGCGGGCACTGCCCGTCTGGACCGCCCGGCGCAGGCCGCGCCGCACCGCCGCCAGATGTTCGGGAGAAAACACTCCAGCGCGCACTACCCGCGGGGCCGCGCGATTGCCCACCGTTGAACCCGCCGGACGGATCTCGCGCACGAGATGGGGCTGAAACCACGTGCCGCCATTGGCGATCATCGCGGTATAATTGGCCACCTGCACCGGCGTGACCAGGAGATCGCCTTGACCGATTGCCAAATGATACGTATCGCCGATATACCAGGCTTGTCCGGTAGTTTGCAATTTCCAGGCTGGACTTGGCACTAAACCCGCGGCTTCACCCGCCAGCCCGATGTTGGTCGGAAGACCCAAGCCCACCCGCCGAAAGGCCGCGGTCAACCGCTCCACGCCTAAGCCCGCGAAGCTCCGATATCCGCCCCCGACGTGGTAGAAATAGGTATTGACCGATTCGGCCAACGCCAGGGACAAATTGGTGGGGCCGTGACCGCCGGCCTTCCAGTCGGGAAAAAACCACGGTTCAAACCGCAAACCGCCCGTACTCATGATCGTGGTGCGCTCGGTGATAATGCCCTCCGCTAACGCCGCCGCCGCGACCACGGGTTTAATCACCGATCCTGACGGGTAGGTCCCCTGGATGGCGCGGTTGAACAGGGGCAAACCCGGATCGTTCGTCATCCGCGAAAAATCTTCGGGACGCATCCCGGCGGAAAATTGGTTATTGTCAAAGGTTGGCAGCGAAACCAGGGCGAGCACCTCGCCGGTCCGCGGATCCAACGCGACGGCCGCTCCCCCCGGGGCGCCCGCGGCGGCAATCGCCGACTGGAGCGCGGCCTCCAGCGCCCGCTGCGCCGCCACATCAACCGTGAGCGTGACGGCGGCGCCGCTGACGGGTGAAGTTTGCGCGATCAATTCTTGGCGGCGGCCGATCGCGTCAACTTCAACTTGCTCGCGCCCGTTGATGCCGCGGAGCGCCTCTTCGAGGGACAGCTCCAGCCCCGACTTGCCCATGCGGTCGTTTGGGGCGTAGCCCGATTCCCGCGTCCGTTCGGCTTCCGCGGGGGAAATTTTCCCCAAGTACCCCAGCACGTGAGACAGACTCGTTGCCTCACCGTGAAGATACGCGCGGACACTCGACTGGCCGAGGCGCACACTGGGAAAACGGCTGGCGATAACCGTCAGCCGAATCGCCTGATCGTGCGTCAAATCCTCGGCCACCACGACCGGTTGATACGAATCCCGCGGCATCGCCCGCACCTGCCGCCCGACCTCCGCCGGCGGCCGGCCGATCAATCCTGCCACTTCTTCAATCAAGGCCGTCAGCCGCGCCCCGGGCGGCGGGAGGTCCAGGGGGATGACCTCGAGTTGCAACCGCGGGTCGTTCCGGACCAACGGCGCGCCAAAGCGATCAAACAACAAGCCGCGTTGCGCCGGCAATTCGTGGAGGCGCAGGCGATTGCCTTCCGCCAACCCGCGGTAGTAATCGCCGCCGGCCAGCTGCAGCATGCCGGCCCGAAGCGCCAAAATAATCAGGCCGACGGTCATCACGCCAAACCACCAGCGCAAGTGGACCGGGGCAACCAAACGGCCGAGATACTGGCGTGTTTCACCCGGCAACGGCACGGACGCGACCTCAAGGGAAGTCCGAATGATCACGCCACCGCCGCCGGCGCTGGTTGCCAGCGACGGCACGGCAAACGGATCGTACGAACGGCGCAGGCGCATACCCCGTTAGCTAGTGGGTGTTGAAATATAACTTCCAGGATACCGGGTATCTACCCCCTCTAACTCCCCCTTGAGTGCTTCGCACTCAACCTCCTCTGACTCCTCCTTCGTAAGGAGGAGAACCGTTCGAAGGGGGTGAACGCTTCGTCAGGAGGAGAACCCTTCGCAAGGGGGAGAACGCTTCGTAAGGAGGAGGAAATTATGGGCGATTTCCCCTCCTTTACAAGGAGGGGGTAGGGGTGGTTACCACTATTGCAACAGGAACTAGACTACTTTGCTCATTTTAATGAAAACAATACGAGAAGACCAACAACTACGCTAACGCCAACCCACGGTTGAGCAACGAGCAATGGTTGTTACCAGGATTTGGTGCAGGCCAAGTTGTCTAACGGGGCGTACCCCCGGAGAAAAACTTCGCTCGAGGCTTCAGCCCGCGGCCATGGTCAAATGGGGAAGCTGCCGCGACCGCCGGCTCATCTGACGCCGGACCCAAAACACGACAACGAAAACTCCGACGTGAAAAAGGATGCGGGTCACCAGCCGCGACGCCGCGGGCACAGGCACCGTCCAGGGACTCCATCCCAGCTGCACATAGATCCACTGACTGGCGAATCGAGTCATCTCCGCGACGCCGCTCCCCGCGATGCCCAAGGTGACCAACGACACCAAGGTGCGATTCGTCAACAGCGCGGTGCCGAGAAGGTGCAGCGTCAGGGCCGTGGCCACCAAACTCCAGGCGGAAACGCCAAAGCCCCGCGGCGCGAACCCATCCAAGAGCAACCCCCCAAAGGCGGCCCAGGGCAAGGCCGGCGCTACGCCACGGCGCAAGGTTCGGTACATGACCCAAATGACCAGCACCTCAAGTTGCCCAAACGGCGGGGGCGCGTCCGAAAAAACCGTCAACTGTAAAACGACCAACCCGGTCACGGTTACGGCCGGCGCAGTCACCTCTCCCCACCAGCGACCAACGGTCATATCCCGTTACCGCGTCAAGAGGACCGAGACCACCTGCGCGGTCTGATAGCTCACCAGAGGCTTGAGGTACGCCACCTGAAAGTACCGCCCAGGGCTGGCGTCAACGCGGCTAACCGTGCCAATCAGCAGCCCCCGCGGGAACGCCGGCTCCAATCCCGAGGTCATCACCACCGCGCCAACGGCGAGCGCTTGATCCTTCGGGATCAAATCCATTTTAAGACTCACCCCAAATTCGCCGCTGATCACGCCGCCCGCGGCCAAATTGGTCTGGAGCGTCGCGGGCGTGACGCTCCGGCCGTCGGTGAGCAACATCACCTTGGCCGTTTCCAAGCCGACGTCAACGACGCGTCCGATCAACACGCCATCGCGGGCAATGACGGGAAGGCCGGCCCGGATGCCCGCCCGCGCCCCCTGATCGATGGTCAGCGCTTGGGCCTCCGATCCCAAGGTTTTGCCGATGACGCGAGCCGGAACCGACGGAAATTTCCGTTGCCGGGCAAAGGCGAGCTGTTCGGACGCTTCCGCCAACTCTTCGACCTGCTGGCGGAGCCGTTGATTGGCCACCCTGAGTTGCACCGCCTCCGCCTGTAGCTGACGATTTTCTTCCCGTACCCCGGGGGTGGGCCGCCACGCCCGAAGCTGCTGCCAAATTCCCGCGGCCGCCCGGTGGGTCCAAAACTGCGCCGGCGCCAAGATTCGCGCCACCCCGCCCTCCAACCCCGCGAGCCACCCGATCTGATGCAGCGTGACGGTAACCGCGATCGCGCCCAGCGTCAGACTGATGGGATTGCGCCACCATGGGGAGAGCCGCCGAGGCATAGCCGTGGGAAAAAACCTCAACCGTAAACCCTTGAGGATTCTTACCGCGTTGGTTCTTCCTGCTGCGAGGACGGCACCGAGACTTCTTGGAGCAACGCGGCGTCTTCCAAGAGCATCCCCATGCCCCGCACCGCGCAGGTCATCGGATCATCAACGATCACCACGTTCATCTTGGTGGCCTCGGCAATGGCCGCCCGCAGCCCGACTAACGCCGCCCCGCCGCCCACCAGCGTAATCCCCCGGAGGTAAATGTCGGCGACCAATTCCGGCGGCGTCACCTCAAGGGTGGACTTAATCCCCTCGACCAAACTTTTCAACGCGCGCTTGACCGCCACCGCCGCCTGCTCGCCGGTGACGGTGACCTCGCGCGGCAACCCGGTGAGCAAATCGCGGCCGCGCATCTTCACGCTCGGGGCGGGGGTGCCCTCCTTGACGCGGCTGAAGTAGAGTTTGACCTCTTCGGCCGCGCGCTCCCCCACCATCAAGTTGAATTCCTGCCGGGCGTAGTTGACGATATCGGTGTCAACTTCGGTCCCGGCGACTCGCATATTTTTAGCGGCGACCACGCCGGAGAGCGAAATCACCGCCACTTGCGTCACGCCGCCGCCGCAATCCACCAACAGGTTGCCCGAGGCGTCTTGGATCGGCAAGCGCGCGCCGACCGCCGCCGCCAAGACGGTCGGCACCAAATGCACCTCGCGCGCCCCCGCCGAGATGACCGCATCTTCAACGGCTTTCTTTTCCACCTCGGTGACGTCCAGCGGGATCCCGATCACCACGCGCGGCCGCGGCGCGAGGATCCGCTGTTCGCGGTAGACGCGGTCAAAAAAGTACCGCAGCATCTTTTCGGCCACCTCAAAGTCCGAAATCACGCCATCCACCAGCGGATTGACGACCTGCAGGTGCGGCGGGGTTTTCCCTTGCATCTTGAGCGCCTCACGGCCCACGGCCAAAATCTGACCGGTGCGGGTGTTGAGCGCCACCACCGACGCCTCGTTAATTACCACCCCCCGGTCCTGGATGAACAGGAGCGTGTTGGAGGTGCCCAAATCAATCCCAATGTCGCGAGCCGTTTTTTTGAACCACCGACGCAACATACCGACGTCAACGTCTGCTAAGTCTGCTAACGCGAATCGCCGCGGTCATGGCGCCGCTGGCCGCGGCGGGGACAGCGCCTTCACCGCCGCCGCGCAGCGGGCAACCAACGCCGCCACCGTGGTCACGTCCGCGGATTTCTGGTCGCGGGGCTTGACCTCCACCTTCGCGCCGGTTTTCGCCGAGACCACGACGCGGTACGGCAGACCAAGCAAATCCGCGTCATGAAATTTCTCTCCGGCCGACGGCTCCAAACGATCGTCGAACAGGACGCTGACATCCGCGGATTGGAGCTCGGCGTACACCGCCGCGGCCTGGCGCTTGACCGCGGCCGCGGCGCCCAGCGCGAGCAGGTGGACGGCAAAGGGAGCGACCGCAAACGGCCAGCGCAGGCCTTTATCATCGTGGTGAATCTCCACGATCGCGCCCATCACACGGCTGGGCCCAATCCCGTAGCAGCCCATCACCGCCGGCTGCAGTGCACCGGCTTCGTCCACATACCGCAACGCGAAGGCGTCGGAAAAGCGGGTGCCGAGCTGAAAAATGTTGCCCACTTCAATCGCTTTCTCTTCCTGCCGGGCGTGGCCGCACCGCGGACACGGCGTGGCCCCATCGCGGCAAAGCTCGCGATTCTGGGCCACCTGGCAGGCGGGGCAGCGGACGATGACATCCTCGCCGTACGGGGTGACGACCTGAAATTCGTGGGAAAAGGGGGCAAACGGCCCGCCGGAGGCTTCGGTTACCACGGCCACCAACCCGCAGCGGGTAAATATTTTTTGGTATGCCGCGCTCACGCGCTCGTAGTACCGTTCCAGGTCCGCGCGGTCGCGGTGGAAACTGTAGAGATCTTTCATGGAAAACTCCCGGCCGCGGAGCAACCCGGATTTGGCGCGCGGTTCGTTGCGGAACTTGTCCTGAATTTGAAACACGGCCAAGGGCAAGTCGCGGTAGGAACGCACGTGCCGGGCAACCAGCGGGGTGACGATTTCCTCGTGCGTCCAGCCGAGTCCAAAATCTTGCTCCCCGTGGCCGGTGAACTGATACATCACCGCCGGACCCGGGTCGCGCCAGCGGCCCGTTGCCGCCCACGGCTCCTTGGGATGCAACGCCGGCAGCAGCACCTCCTGCGCGCCCAGGGCGAGCATTTCCTCGCGCACGATGCCCTGAATTTTTCGCAAGACGTTTAAGCCGAGCGGCAAGTAGCTGTAAATGCCGGCCGCGACCTTGTCAATGAAGCCGGCTTGCTGCAGCAGCCGCGCGTTCAGGCTGACTTCATCCGCGGGCGGCCGCCGTTCGGTCCGAGTAAAGAGTTGACTCTGGCGCATATCAGTTGACCGTGGATAGTTTAAAGGGTTCTTCCGGCTTTTCCGTGGGTACGACAAGGGTCATGAGCGGTGCAGCGGATCTCTCCCTTACGGCAAGGGAGGGAGGGGGTGGGTTATGCAGGGGGCGCGACCGCCATGGTTTTGGGGAATTCCAGCGTTTTTTGCCTCAAACTCATAACTCCCCTTCGTCCCCTCTTACCTTAAGAGGGGAATCCGGCGCGAACCTCGCGCCGTAAGGGACGGTGTAGTACCCACACCAATGCCGGAAGAGCCGTATAAAAGTTGCTCGTCGTTACCTTGGTAGTCCGCGACGCGGTGAACACTCACAACGTTCAACTGACAACATTCAACTTTTAATCCGCCACGGCCACCACGAGCGGGGTGGCTCTGGCGGCGGCGTGGGACTCACGGCAGTTTGGAGTCGACGGGCGATCCGTTCCGCCTCGGCGGCCACCACGGGCCCCGCGTACTCGGCGTTGTGGGCGGGAGCCCCGGCATAGCGGGGTGCCTTCTGATCCAGATGCAAGTTGAAGGAGGACTGGCCGGCCAGGTCGTTTCCCAGGTAGAGGTGAAATCTCGGGTAGGCGGCTGGCCCCAACCGTCGCACAAAACTCAAACGGTTCGCGGCCGGATTGAAGTGCGTGCCGTAACCGCAACGGTGCAGGAAATCGCGCAGGTTAACCGGAGCGCCGGCGGGAATCGGAATGCGCATGGGAGTTGCCAGTTGTCCCCCCCCCGCGGGAGATCCCCCGTGGGGGAAAAGTTGAGCGTTATCAGTGAACAATGGCCAGGTAACAGAGGAAGGAACGTGATCAAGCGGTTTGGTCAACTTCCAACTTCCAACGGTCAACCGCCGCCTAGCCGCTGGCCGCGCGGGTCACCAGCCGCGCGATGTCGCGGTAGGTAATCAAGAGGACCAAGAGCATCAGCAAAATAAAACCGAAGTGATGGATGATCGCCTCAACGCGCGCGTTGACCGCCCGGCCGCGGAAGCGTTCAATGAGCAAAAACGCCACCCGCCCGCCGTCCAGCGCCGGAAACGGCAAAAAATTGACAATCGCCAAGTTCAGCGAGAGCAGCGCCGTGAACGGCAACAGATACCGCCAGCCCAACCGCGTGACCTCGCCCGAAACCACCGCGATCCCCACTGGCCCGCTGACGTCAAGAGCTACCGGCCGCCGGTAAACCAAATCCCGCACGATCCCGCCCAGGGCGAACATGATGTCTTGCGTCAACGTCAGCGTGGTTTGGGTCCCCATCCAGATCGCGCGGTGGGGCGCAAAGCGCATCACGCCCGTCCGCACCAATCCCATGCCAAAACCGCCGCGTCCGGTCTCGGGCAAGAACGTCGGAACGACCGTGCGCGTCAAACGCTCGCCGCGGCGCTCAATCACCACGGTCACCGGATTGCCGGTCCGTTGATCCAGGTACTGCTGCACCTCCGGCAAGGTCGTGAACCGTTGGCCGTCAAAACTCGCCAAGACGTCGCCGGTCTGCAAGTCCGCGGCCTCTGCTGGCAGTCCGGCCACCACCTCAACGATTTGAATGTTGACGCCGCTGACAACCGCCCCCGGCGGCAGCGGGTCAGCGATCACTTGGGGCAAGCCGAGCGTGAAGCCCAAACTTAAGAGTGTGACCGTGAGCAACGCGTTCATCGCCACCCCGGCGGACAAAATCGCCAGCCGGCGGCGGATCCGCTGCTGACCGAAACTGTCCGGTTCATTTGCGGCCTCGCCCTGCTCGCCTTTAATTTTGACAAACCCGCCCAGCGGCACCCAGTTGATGGAATAGATCGTCGCCGTCGCGGAAGTCACGCCGCGCCCCACCAGGTGAAATCGTCGCGATTCCACATCGCGGTAGACGCCCATCAGGCGGGGCGGGAATCCCAACCCGAATTCATCCACGTGCACGCCATACCGCCGGGCCACCACAAAATGACCCAGCTCGTGGACTAAAACCAGCAAACTCAAGATGACGAAAAATGAGACTAAGGTGATGAGCATGGTTGAAGAGCGTCAAACCGCCAGTACCCTTTACCTATACCAGAGAACCAGCGGGCTGTAAAGCATGGCGATGCCGATAAAAAAAGCCGTCCCATTGGGGAGCGGCAGTCCGCTCGCGGTATCAGGATGGCATCAGATAGTGGTGATTTCCTTGGCCTTCTGGTCCGCGAGGGCTTTGAGCTGGGCCGTATGCTCCTTGGTCAGATCATCCAGCTCCCGAAAGGAGGCATAGCGGTCATCCTGCGTCACGGTTTTGGCTTTTTCCGCCTGCAGCACTTCGTCCCGAATGCGATCGCGCAAGGTGCGGAGCCGGATCTTGAATTGCTCAACTTTGGCGTTGACGGTCTTGATCAGCTCGGCCCGCGTCTCGGCCGTTAACGGCGGGACTTTCAGGCGCACCGTTGTTCCCACCACCGCGGGGGTAAGGCCTAAACGCGCCTCGGTCAGCGCGCGCTCCACGTCTTTGAGCAGGCTTTTGTCCCAGGGCTCCACGACCAGTTGCGAAGGGTCCGGAGCTGAAATTGAGGCCAGTTGCAATAACGGGGTGCGCACGCCGTAGGCCAATACCGGCACGGACTCAACCGCTTGCGGGTTGGCCCGGCCGGTTCGCACCGAGGCCACGTCGCGCTTGGCCGCGGCCACAATGGCGGCAAATTCCTCAACGTGTTTCGCAATCAGGGGAAACATAGACACCAGCGGCGCTCCAACCGTCCACCTTCAACGCGCCGGTACGACCTCCAGCGCCAGGTACAACGTGAGGGGATCGCGCGGGTGAATAAACATCAGGCGCGGCAGGGCTTGGCGGGCCGGCAGACGGCGCGTCACCCAGTTCACCCCGCCGTCAAGGGAGGAGTAAAACGTTGACGCCGTGGCGTAGTAAACTTCCTGGCTGTTTTTCGGATTGACGGCAAAGGCCAAAATTTCCGTCGCCAGCGGCGGCGTAATCAGGGACAACGCCTCCCAACTGTCGCCGGCCGTACCACTCCGCAGCAGCCCATACCGGTTGAGCATCAACAGCGTATTCGGTTGGTCCGCGATAAATTGCAGGCCGCGGATGCCTTGGCCCGAAGCATACGGCGCTAATCCCGCGGCCAGACTGACCCAGTTTTGCGCGCTATCGTCAGCGCGGAACAGGCCCTCGCGCGCGGTCAAGGCGTACATCCGGCGCGGGTTATTCGGATCAGGCATCAACCACGACAGCCCGCTCGCGAACTGCCGAATCCTCGACCAACTCGTCCCGCCGTTGACGCTGCGCAAAAAATCGCCGCTTGAGGTGCCCAGGTACACGACGTTGGAATCCACGCCATCCACCGCGACGCTGGTGACGGCGTTGGGCCGGGGGTCAACATAGATTTCCTTGAAACTCCGAACGCAATCCACGCTTTTCACCAAGACGTTGGACAACGCGACGTACAGCACGCACGTCTGCCGCGGGTCAACCGCGACGGCGTTGACGGTCCCGCTGCTTAATCCCGGCGCCTGCGTCCAAGTGGCCCCGGCATCAAACGTATAGACTAATCCCCCGCCGGGGACCGAGAGGTACATCGCCTGCGAATCCTGCGAATCGGTAAACACGGCTGACACCGTGATGCCGGCCAATGAACCCACCCCGCCCGGCGTCACCAGCCGGTGCCGCGCTTCCCACCGTTCGCCCTTGGATTGCGACCGATAGACCCCGGCGCTCGGCGGGGTTTTGGACCGCCCGAAGCGCAAACAGCCGGCCGTCACCCCGGTAATCACCAGCCCCAGAATTATTAACCGCACCAGCTTCATAGCCCGCGACAAAAATAGACGGCGGTTAGGTTCGCGACGGTACCGCTAACAGCACCGTTTCCAGCACCAGCCGCGGGTTGACATGCGCGTAAAGCATCATTCCCGCCTCCCGGAGTTCATCCAAAAAATTCCGCCACCTCCAAAGATCGTGCTCGACCGCCCGCGCCGGCATTGCCTCGCCGGCGGCCGCCGGCACAAAAACGGCCGACAAGAGCTGATTTCGCGCCGCCATGGTCCAACTCTGCAACTGCTCCCGCAGGGCCGAGGTCACGGGAACGTCCGCCGCGTTCCAGGTTTTCAGGAGCGCCGCGGCCGACTGCAGCCGCTCGTGGACTGGTTGCGTCATGAGGGCCAACAACTGTTGCCCTCCGCTCACGAAGCGATGGCGGCGTTCGGCGTCGGTAATCCACTCAAACGCGCGACCCGGACACCCGGCGGCATGCTCGGCCAGTTCCAACGCCATCCCGTGACTGACTCCGCGCGCCTTCAGGGCGGCGGCGATCTCGGCGGCTGGTAGAGGGGACATCCGCAATAATTGGCAGCGCGAGCGCACCGTGGCCGGCAGTTGCAGCAGATTTTCCGCGGTCAACACCAGCGTCGTTTGTCCGCGCGGTTCTTCCAGGGTTTTGAGCCAGGCGTTAACGGCCGATTCCGTCAGGGTGTGCGCATCGGCAATCACCGCGACGGTGCGCGGGGAAATCACGGGCCGGCGGGAGAGTTTGGTCTGGAGCTCCTGGACGCGCTCCAGGCTGACGCGCGGCGGTCCGCTGCCGTCAGCGGAACCCGCCTCCGGCATGACCCAATGATGATCCGGATGGGTCTGGGCTAAACGGCGGACGCAAGAAACGCACGCGCCGCAGGCCATGGCCCCCGGTTGCGGGTTCGCGCAGACTAAAACCGCCGCCCAATGGGCCGCCAGGGTGGTTTTGCCCACTTGGGCGGGGCCCACCATCAAATAGGCGTGGCTCACCGCCCCGCGGGCAAAACTCCGCTGCAGAAACGCCACGACCGCCTGATGGCCGACTATGGGCCAGCCGGATGGAGAACGCACCATGGCATCACCATAGCAAAAAATTTCCCTCGCGACAATATTTGGCCATCCTCCACCCGCGCCTTGACTGCTGCCAGCGTACGTGGTAGCCTCCACTCACTGTACTC
>CAYJVS010000001.1:8290-30434 GCA_964373635.1 uncultured Gammaproteobacteria bacterium | reverse complement strand
CTTGGCGGCCAAACTCTGAACAGCTGGGAGAAAACCGGCACCAGCCGAGCGGGAAAAACCGCCGCAACCTTCCGTGGTCCGGCGAAACCGTCCGCTGGTAGGCGGTGAGGATCCTTTCAAGCCCGTCGCGTAGCCACTGCCGCATATAACAACCGACCGCGCCGCAGACCGTGCGTTAACGCCGTCACCAATTCCGCCGCCGGGGGGACACGGCCCGGGTGTACGGTCACCACCACGTCATAGCCGGCCGCCACCCGCGGCAGAAGCCGGCGCACCGCTTCGCTGGCCTGCCGCCGGAGGCGATTGCGAACCGTGGCGTTTTGGGCCACCTTGGTGGAAACCACGAACGCGAAACGACTGACCGGACGGCGCGTGGCAAGAATTCGCAAGGTCAAGCCTCCTCCCCGCATAACGAAACCGCGCCGCAGCACGGCAAGGAGTTCAGCCCGCGGCGCTACCCGGTGGCGGCGGGGGAGCATAGCCTGATCGTTTGACCGTCAAGAGTACGACGTCCTCGCCGGACGGTCTCGAGGCCCGTCATTACTTTTTGTCTAAGGTCAAAAGTCATGGCCGCGGGTTAGATTGATGGATATCGTCGTTGGTCTTAGGTCATGGCAACGGGCCAGGCCGTTGGTCGTGGTCATCAGTCGCGGTAGACGCACCCGATCCTTTGACCAAGACTATTGGCCGAACCCGCCGCTACGGCCCAAGACCAAGACGAACGCGCGTGTCGGGCCTCGGTACCGTCGGGCGAAAACGAAGCAAACCTACACCGCCAGCCGGTGCCGCCCTTTCGCACGCCGCCGCTTGAGAACTCGCCGGCCGGTGCTGGTGCGCATCCGACGCAAAAAGCCGTGGACCCGATGCCGCCGCCGTTGCTTGGGCTGGTAGGTGCGTTTGGGCATAACCGTCCGCGTAAATTCTCTCCCCGGGGAAAATCTCCCCTAGGGAGACAAACGTCAAATTCCACCGTGTTGGTGATTAGAAATTTAAAATTTGAAATTTTCAATTATGGTATCCCTATCCTAGCAGGGGCGGTGATATCCGTCAACGGACCGCGGGGGGTGATCCGGGGCCGAAAAAATGGTTCACATCTCCTCCACAGTTTGTACACAATCTTTCGCCCTTGACCTTCACTTTGACACCCCACGAGGTGTGGTATACTATGGGCGTTGTCAACCTCAAAAATAAAACCGGGGGCCGCGCGCACCAACATGAAGGCACCCATGAGCCGCAACGCGACTGACGGCCGCTGGCCGTCGGGGCGTCGACGCAACCCATCGGTTATGATGGACAACCAGCAACTCTGGCAGGCGACGCTCGGCGAACTCGAGCTGACCTTAAGCCGCGCCAACTTCATGACCTGGTTTAAAAATACCTTCATTACTTCGGCGGAGGGCGAGCGGGTAATCGTCGGCGTTCCCAACACGTTCACCAAGGCCTGGTTTGAAAAAAAGTACCACGGCTTTATCCTGCGGGCGCTGCAAAAAGTTTCGGAAAACCGCATCCGCGAGGTCATCTATAAGGTTGAGATGCTCGGCCGCGGCGTGGTGGTGCTCAACCCCCCGGCGGCCGAAGCGCCGGCGGCCCCCCTGACCGCCCCGGAAGTTGAAGCCACCCCGGCCAACGAAATCGGTTTGAACCCCCGCTACACGTTCGCGAGCTTCGTCATCGGCAAAGCGAACGAACTCGCCCACGCCGCCTGCCAGGCCATCACGCAGAAGCCCGGCCGCGTCTACAACCCCCTGTTCGTCTACGGCGGGGTGGGGTTGGGGAAAACGCACCTGCTGCAAGCCGTCGGCAACCAGCTGGTGAAGAGCGGGGGCAACCCCAAGGTGCTCTACGTCAGCAGCGAAAAATTCACCAATGATTTCATCCGCGCCATTTCCTCCCACACCGTCAGCCAATTTAAGGCCGTCTACCGTTCCGCCGATGTCTTGCTGGTTGACGACATCCAATTTATCGCGGGCAAGGAAGGGACCCAAGAGGAATTCTTCCACACCTTCAACGCGCTCCACCAGAACAACCGGCAGATTGTCATCAGCTCCGACCGGCCGCCCAAGGCCATCCCGGCGCTGGAGCACCGGCTGGTGTCGCGCTTCGAATGGGGCATGATGGCCGACATCGGCATCCCCGACCTCGAGACGCGCCTGGCGATTCTGGAGACCAAATGCCGCGAACGGCAGCTGAGCCTGGAGGGGGAAATTCTCCACTACATCGCCGCCTGCGTCTGCAACAACGTCCGCGAGCTGGAAGGCGCGCTCAACCGGATTGTCGCGTACCGCCAGCTGGAAAACGCCCCCCCCACCCTGGAACGGGTGAAGAAAATGCTGGGCGCGATTACCGCCGGCGGTCCCCGTAAATCGCTGACCCCGCGGCAAATCATTCACGCCGTCGTCAGCTACTATGATCTGCGCGTGGAAGACATCATGGGCGGCTGCCGCAAGAAAAACCTGGCTTTACCGCGGCAAATCATCATGTACCTGCTGCGGGAGGAAACCAAATGCTCGTACCCGGCGATCGGGACCGAGATTGGCAACCGCGACCATACCACCGCCATGCACGCCTATCTCAAAATCGTCCGCGAACTGCAAACCGACGAAAAGCTCCAGCAGGATCTCTCCCTTATCCGCCAACGGCTGTTCAACCTCTCCAGCCTCTAGACCCTGCGGACAGGGTGGGGATGACCGCACCCGGATGAGGGAATAAATAATGGGAACGACAGCGTATAAGGTGGGAAAAAATTGCTGGCGACCGCGCCGGTAAATCGCGCGCGTACATCCCCGTCCCAAAAAAATCCCCGCCCCCACCCAACCCGCCCCCACCCTGGCGCAAAACTTATCCGCGTTATCCAACATTTACGCGGGGCTAAGCGGTGGGATTTTTTCCTCTTATGCACATTTCCCCATCCCCCACTACTACTCCCACTAACGATAATATAAACTAACTTTATTTTTTAGTTGTAACGCATTAAGACGCGAGTACCCAACGATCTATGAAATTCACCGTCACGCAAGAAAATTTCAGCCGTGGATTATTCATGGTTTCCCACGTCGCCGCCAAAAGCGCCAACCTTCCGGTATTGCAAAATGTCCTAATTGAAGCGAATGAAAGCGGCATTAAACTCACGGCCACGAATTTGGAAATTGGCATGAGTTGTTTGGTGCGGGGGAAAATTGACCATACGGGCGCGTTCACCGTGCAGTCCAAACTCCTGGCCGATTTCGTCGGCCTGCTGCCGAAAACCAACCTTGAGGTCGCCTCGGTGTCCGACGCCCAGGGGAACAGCGCGTTGACGGTCACCAGCGGCGAAAGCGAGACCAAACTCAAAGGCATCCCGGCGGCTGATTTCCCCCTTATTCCGGCCGTCGAACGGCAGGGAGGAGCAATGTGCGCGGCGGACGACTTGCGCGCGGCCATCGCCCAGGTGGTTTTTGCCGTGTCGCAGAGCGAAACTCGGCCGGAAATCAACGGGGTGCTCTTGCAGTTTGCCGGCCACGAACTCACCCTGACGGCCACCGACAGCTATCGGCTGGCCGAGCGCAAAGTCCATCTCCTCACCCCGCTGCGGGAGCCGCAACACGTGATCGTGCCGGCGCGCGCGTTGCAGGAACTGCTGCGCGCCTTGAGCGGCTTTAAAGATCCCGCCGCTCTTGCCCCGGTCGAGAATGTCGAGCTGTTCGTGGCGGAAAATCAAATCCTTGGCGTGGCCGGCGGCGTGGAGATCGTCTCGCGGCTGGTTGAGGGCCAGTACCCCGACTACCGGCAAATCATTCCCCAGCAGTCCAGCACCACCGGCAAAATTGCCACCGCCGAATTGGCCAAAGCGGCCAAGACCGCCAGCCTTTTTTCCCGCGGCGGAATTTACGACGTGGCGCTGGCGTTTGAGCCCGAGCGGCGGCAGGTGGTGCTGTCGGCCGCCAACGCGCAGCTCGGGGAAAACATCACGCGGGTGGGGGCCAACATCACCGGGGTGCCCAACCGCACCGTGCTCAACTCTCGGTATTTGCTTGACGGCCTGCAGAACATGGAGGCCGAGGAAGTTGAGTTTCATTTAATTGACACGGCCAGCCCGTGCGTCATCAAGCCGCGCGGCAAAGCCAACTACCTCTACCTGGTGATGCCGATCAAGCAATGAAGAAACGCCAAGCGTAAAACGCGAAGCGCAAAGCGGTCGGTGCCGTCACTCCCGGCGGCACTTTTTTGCGCGCTCCCGGATCCAAGCCGCGGTCAATTGCCAGTGGTTGCCGGCGAGCGTACAATGGGGTGTGGCCCATGCCCCGTGGGGCAAATTTACCCGCCTCCGAACCTTCGAGAGTATCCGCTGATTTGTTGCGCAACGGTGGCGTAGCGGGGTAATTTTTTGCGCGGGATTATTTTTCGTTCGCGTTGGTGAGTAAAGTTGTCCCACGGGGTATGGATTCTTTTGCGCTTTTAGCCCAGCCGGCGCGGGCGCGCGCCTTTGATCCCAGCCGCGCGGTTAACCACGAACAGCAGGACAAACTGATTCGCGCGGCCGAGCAGGCGCCGTCTTCGAGCGGTCGTCGGAGCTGGCACCTGGTGGTGGTGCGGACTCAAGAGGGACGGCAACGCTTGGCGGCGTGCTGTGATGAGGCCCGGCGCGTCGCGGATGCGGTTGTCTGTTTGGTGTTTTGCGCGGGTACCCGGTCAGCCGCCGGCGATCGCGGCCACGACCACGACCGCCTCGCGCGGCTGGATGCGGCCGCGGCCGCCACGCACGCGCGTTTGGCGGCCACGGCGCTTGAGTTGGCGAGCGACTGGGTGGCGTGTCTTGACCCGTCTGCCGTGGCCCGCACCCTGGACTTACAGCCTCACTTGCAGTCCGTGGTGATCTTGGCGGTGGGGTATGAACGGTAGCCGGAGGTCATCGTCCTACGGAAACGAGGCCCGGCTCCGGAAAGGTCTTTAGGGTATAGGTCAGGGCAACGGGTTAGGTCATAGGTCATGGTCGTACGTCAAATTCCACCCGACCGATCCACTGACCTTATGACCAAGACTATTGACCAAACGCGCCGCCAAGACCTTAGACCATGACTGGCGATGGAAACGGGTCTCGGCACCGTCCCGCGAAGACGTCCGAATTCCATGCCACATCTCCCTTTAATTTTTCATGGTCGGGTGGTCAAGGGTCGCGGGCGGGGGAAAGATTTAGGCTTTCCCACCGCCAACCTTGGCGTCGAGATCCCGCCTGACCCAACAGCGTGGGGCGTCTATCGCGGCTGGGTGGCGGTGGAGGGGCAGTGGCATGCCGCCTTGGTCCACCTGGGTCCAGCCGCGGTTTTTGGCGACCCTACCCCAAGGATTGAAGCGCATCTCCTGGACTGGTCCGGATCCTTGGAAGGGGTGGCGTTGACCGTGCGGGTGGACCACCGCCTGCGCGGAACCCGTAGCTTCAAAACTTCCGACGACCTGCGGCAGGCGATGCTTGCTGACCGGGCCGCGGCCATGGCGTATTTCAAAACCGCCCGCCCCCCGGCTCTTGCCCCGAGTTCATCTCTGGGGGCGGCCGCCTACGATCCATCGCGGCTGCGGGTCAATCGCGCCGTGTGGGAACACAAACCCGTGCTGCGGAAAATTTATCACGACTGGTACCGCCGCATCGCCGCCCAGCTGGTTCCGGCGGGCAAGACTTTGGAGGTTGGCTGCGGCATTGGCAATTTTAAGGCTTTCAAGCCGGACGTGGTTGCGACCGATATGCACCAAAATCCGTGGGTGGACGCGGTGGCCGATGCCGAGGCGTTGCCGTTCGCCAACGAGTCATTTGGCAATGTGGTCGCGGTTGACGTGGTGCACCACCTCCGCCGGCCGGTGCGATTTTTGCGCCAGGCCGAGCGGGTGTTAGTTCCGGGCGGGCGGCTGATCCTGTTGGAGCCGTGGATTACGCCATGGTCGTACTTGGTATACCGCTTCGCGCACCACGAGCCGCTTGCCATGAAGGCCCGGCCGCCAATCACGCCGGAAGAAGAAGCGGCGACACCCGATCAGCCGGGTGAGTTCGCCAACGAAGCGCTGCCCACGCTGCTGTTTGGCCGGTACCAGACTGCGGTGCTCGCGCGGCTGCCCCAGATGCGCCTGGCGCATCAGGAGTACCTCGCGTGCGTGCTGTACCCCTTGTCCGGCGGGTTTTCCCAACCTTCATTTGTCCCCAGTATTTTATTTTCGCCCCTGGCCGCACTCGACAAGTTTTTGGTGCAGTGGTTCGGCCGTTGGTGTGCCCTGCGTCGACTGCTCGTACTTGAAAAAGTTGGCGAGAGGTGGTAGACTATAATCAGCGGAGATATTTTACTCTTTAATTCCTTAGGATCTATGCGGAAAACCATTGCGACTGGCGTGATGGCGGCGCTGGTGCTGAGTTTGGCGGCGTCGGTTTTGGCCCAGGAGGCCAGCCCTTCCCCCAGTCCGAGTCCGTCACCGACGGTCAGTCCAACCCCAACCCCAACCCCGACACCGGAGGTATCGCCGTCGCCCTCGCCGAGCCCCACCGTCAGTCCCACCCCGGCGCCCAGCCCAACGGTAAGCCCATCGCCACGCGGTCAGAAAGCTAAACCAGCCCACGACGGCGCTTGCATGCAGGCGGCCGTGGATAAGCGCGACACCGCGGTCATCGCCGCCGTGGACAAGTACGCGGCCGCGATCAAAGCCGGTTTGGAAGCCCGCCGCGCCGCCCTGAAGGCCGCCTGGGGGTTGAGCCAGCCGAAAGAGCGGAAAGCCGCGATCCGCGCCGCGGAAGCCGCGTACAAAAAAGCGCACCGCGCCGCCCGCGCCGCGTTGCAAAAAGAGCGCAAAGCCGCCTGGGACCAGTTCAAGAAGGACCGCAAGGCCTGCCGGACGCCGGCGAGCGAATCCGCGGGCGACGGCGGCACCGAAGCCATTGACTCCAATCTCTAGGCCGCGCGCAATTTCCCGGAGTCAAAGAAACGATCCGGTTCCCCGGGTCGTTTCTTAGTCGGCCGGGTTCCCCAACCTGCTTGCTACCATGCTACGTAGCATGGTAGCAAGCCTGGATGATGCATTGATGCGGTTGGTTGGGACGAGGTAATCGTTAGGACGAAATTTGACTCGGCATGAACCCCGCCAACGGCGGGGTTCACCGTGGACCGCTCCGCCAGGGGGGCGAGTTTATTTGACTTCAATGGTGATGTACGGGCCGCGGTAGGCGAAGCCGTCGGCGTTGGTGATCTGGGCGTGCAGTCGGACAATGCCCACGGCGGCTGGCCGCACCCACGGGATCGTTACCGTCGGCTGAATCTGGCGGACGGAGTTGACGAATTGGGTGGTGCCGTCGGGGTTGGCGGCGAACACGTCAACCTTGGTTACCTGACCGGGCCGCGCCAAGTTCAGTTGCAGCAACAGCGGGAATTGTTTGGTTTCCACAATCGCCCCGTCGCGCGGGCTCACCCAGCTGGAGCCGGCGGCAATCGGTTCCCAGCCCAGCCCGACGGTGATGGCGGCGTTCCCCGCGTTATCCACGTCGTCGTAGGCGGTCGCGCGGAGCGTCGCCGCGCCGTTGGTGAACGCCGGGTCATCCACATAGATCTGGAGCCCAAAGGGTTCCTGCCGGCTTTCGCCCACGAGGACGTCATTGAGCCAAAACTCGACGCGACTGACGCCGCGCGGGGCCGCGGCCCATACCGCCAGCTGCAACTGCCGGCTGGCGAGGTGAACGCCGGCGGCCGGCGACAGCCAGCGGACCGCCGGCGCGTTGGCGGGGACGTGCACGTCATCAACCGCGGTGGGCGGTTCCTCGAGGGTCAGCCGCTGATCCTTAGCCCAGCGCTGAACCGCCGCTTCCCACGCCGCGTACTCGGGATCGCGTTCGGCCTCCGTGGGCGGCGGTCCGCGGGGATCATCGGGTTTGACCTCATGGAGGATGGTGTGCGGCACCAGGTACGTGCGTTCCTCGCGGAAGCGAGCCGGGGTATATTCCGTTGCCCGTTTGCCGCTGATCCGATCCACCGCGACCTTGACGCCGTCAATACTTGTGCCATCCAGCACCGGCTTGCCCGTGACCACCGGATCCGGCGGGCGAAAGGTTTCGGCCGCCGTGCCGGCGAGCGCTTGGCGCATGAAGGCGTTCCAAATCGGCGCGGCGACCACCGAGCCGTCCGCGCCCCGTTTCATTTCGGTGTTGTCGTTGTTGCCCACCCACACCCCGGCGGCCAGGTTGGGCGTGTAGCCGATGGTCCAGGCGTCGCGGTAGTCGTTGGTGGTGCCGGTTTTAGCCGCGACGGGACGGTCCGGCAGGGTGAGATGGCTGTTCGCGCCAAAAATAAATGTTCGCGCCTCGTTGTCCGAGAGGATTGACGTGATTTGGCGCGCGATCTGCGTTTCCAGGACCTTGGTGCGCCGCGGGCGATGTTCCTCCAGGATTTTCCCGCCCGGGTCGGTCACCTCGAGGATGGCGGCGGCCGGGAGCCAATCGCCTTCGCGGGCGAGCGTGGCAAAGGCGTTCAGGTGTTCCAAGAGCGTCACCTCGCCGCCACCCAACACCAGGCTCAAGCCAAAGCGCGAGCGCGGCTTTAACGTGGTGTAGCCCAATTCTTCGGCCAGCTGCAGCACGTTGCCGATGCCGGCCAGGTAAATCGTTTTGACCGCGGGGATGTTCAGCGACCCGGCCAGCGCGGTTCGCATGGTCACGGGGCCGTACTCCTTGAGGGTGTAGTTTTTCGGTTCGTAGGGTTTGCGGTCGTAGTTGGTGAAGGCGGTGACCACATCATAGAGCACGGTATTGGGCGTGTAGCCCCGGCGGAACGCGGCGGCGTAAACGATCGGTTTGAACGATGAGCCGGGCTGCCGCGGCCGCGTTACCACGTTGACCTCGCCGTCAATCTCTTGATTGAAGAAATCCTTGGAGCCGACCATGGCCAGGATTTGCCCGGTGGCGGTGTCGAGGGCCGCCAGCGCCGCGTTAGTTGCGCCGTGCGCGAGATTTTTTTCCGCGCCGGCGGCCACTACCTCCTCGGCGAGCGTTTGTTTGGCCCGGTCCAAGGTGGTGATGACGCGCAGCCCGCCGGTTTCCACCACCCGTTCGCCGTAGCGCGCCACCAGCAGTTCCTTGACATGGAAGACAAAGTGCGGGGCGATAATCCGTTGCGCCGGCGGGCGGAAATTGAGGGGTTCGGTTTTGGCGGCGGCCGCGGCGTCCGCATCCAGGTGGCCGGTTTCCACCATGCTGTCGAGCACGTACCGTTGGCGGGCGATCAGCCGGTCGCGCTGGCTGTAGGGCGAATAGTTGGTGGGCGCTTTGGGCAGCGCGGCGAGCACCGCTGCCTCGGCCACGGAGAGGTCGCCAACCGGCTTGCCGAAGTAGGAGTCCGCGGCCGCCGCCACGCCATAGGCGTTTGAGCCATAGGGGATTTCGTTGAAGTAGAGCTGCAAGATTTCATCCTTGCTGAAACGCCGCTCAATTTGCTGTGCCAGCATGACTTCTTTGATTTTGCGCCGGTAGGTGCGCTCGGGCGTGAGGATGGCGTTTTTGACCAGCTGCTGGGTCAAGGTGCTGCCGCCCTGAACCCGGCGGCGCGAGACCAGGTTGGCGAGTGTCGCGCGCACGATGCTGGAGATGCGAAAACCGCGGTGTTGGTAAAACTCGCGGTCTTCGGCCACAATCGTCGCCCACTTCAGGTGCTCGGGGATGTCGGCCAGTTTGACCAAGGTGCGGCGCTGCGCCCCGTGAATTTCGTACAGCACGGTTTGGCCGGTGCGGTCGTAGATTTTGGTGGTCAGCGGGACGTCGCGCAAGGTCAAGCGGTTCGGATCCGGCAGGTCTTTGACCAGCCACCAGGTGAAGCCGAGCGCAAAAACCCCCACCCCGGCGAAGGCCAGCACCAGGCCCACGAACACCAGCCGCCAGGGCCGAGGCCGCTGGCGTTGTGCTCGCCATGGTGGTCGAGCCTGCCGATGACGGGAAGATAAGCGAGGAATTGACATGGGTATGGCAGCGCCGTGATGTCGTCGTTAGTCAATGGTTATAAGTCATGGCAGCGAGTCTGGCCGAAGGTCTTTGGTCAAAGGATCGGGTGCATACACTTCGCCCCATGACCATGACCAATGACCTAACCCGTTGCCATGACCTAAGACTACTGACGAAAGCGGACCATGGGGGAGGGTTTTGTTCCCGTCTCACGAATTCACGCTCACCGACTGGCGACCAGCGCCGCGCCGATCAGGCCGGCGCGATCGCCGAGCTTGGCTTTGACCACCCGCGTTGAGCGCAACTGCTCGGGGTAGGGGAGCAGCCGCTTGCTCCAGCTTGTGGCGGGACGCCAGAGCTGGGGCACGCGCACCAGGCCGCCGCCGATCACCACGACGTCAGGGTTAAAAACGACAATGATATTGGCGATGCCGAGCGCCAAGACCTCGGCGCCGTAGCTGAAGGTTTGCCGGGCCCTGGCGTCTCCTTGCCTGGCGCGCGTTTCCAGTTCGAACATGTCAATGGTTTTGCCGGTGAGCTGGCGGTAAAAGCGCGTCAAGCCGCCGCCAGAAGCGTAGCTTTCCAGATGTCCGCGGTGGCCGCAGCTGCAGCGCAGACCGTGCTCCACCACGGTGGTGTGGCCGAAATGTCCGGCCAGCCCGTCGCGGCCGTGCAGAATCTTGCCGTCAACCACCACCCCGCCCCCGACGCCCGAGCCCAGCGTCAGACCCACCACGGTGGCCTGGCCTTTTGCCGCGCCGAACTTTGCTTCCGCCAAGGTAAAACACTGCGCGTCGTTTTCCACCGTGACGGGACGATTAAACCGCTGCCCGAGCAGCCGGCCCAGCGCCACGCGGCGAAAGTCGGCTGGCAAATTCGGGCTGGAGTGAACCATGCCGCGCCGGCGGTCCACCGCGCCGGCGATGCCCACGCCAACTCCGGCAATTTTGGGGTGATCAAACACCGCGAGCAGCTTGACCAGGGCGGCAATGACGTCAGCCCGGGTGGTTTTCGGCGTGGCCACGGTGACGACTTTGGCCGCGCGGCCGTTCACCACCACGCCCGCGGCCATTTTGGTGGCACCCACGTCAACGCCCAGGAAGTACTTTAGCATAGTCCCTCGTTATGTCGCGTCATCGTCCGACGGAAACAACGTCTGACACGCGCGTTCGTCATCGTCGTGGGTCATGGCAGCGAGCTTGGTCCGCGCGATGGCCTTACGTCTTGGTCAAAAGTCGTGGCGGCGAGTTTGGTCATAGGTCTTGGTCAAAGGATCGGGTGCGTCTACCGCGACTGACGACCACGACCAACGGCCTGACCCGTTGCCATGACCTAAGACCAACGACGATGCCCGTCAATCTGACCCGCGGCCATGACCTTAGACAAAAAATAATGACAGGCCTCGACACCGTACGACGAGGATGTTCGACATCGGTTATCGCCGGTAGTAGGCGGCGGCCTCCTCGGGTGCCACGGGATTGATGATGATGCCCGAGCCGATTTCCACGCCGGCCCAGACCGAGCCGCGCGGCGTGATTTTGCAGTAGAGGTGCTGGTCCTCGTCTTTGACCACTTGGTGGAAGTAGTAGTTGTAGGGCAGGCCGAGCCGGGTGATTTTTTTCAAGGCGCGCTGGAAGACCACCGCGAAGGAACGGCGCTCATCGGCGTCCAGTTCGGTGACGTTGTCCAGATGCCGTTTGGGCATGACCCAGAGCTCGTAGTTGTATAGCGAGGCGTAGGGTGTGAACGCCACCACCGCGCCGTCGTCGTAGACGCGCCGCGGTCCCCGCGTTTCTTTCTTCATCACGTCGCAGTAAACGCAGCGGCCGGTTTTCAGCTTGTAGGCCTGGACTTTTTGCGATTTGTCAAACAGGTGCGGGGGCAAAAAATCCGTGGCAAAAATTTGGGAATGGGCGTGGACAATCGAGGCGCCGGCTGCCCCGCCTTGGTTTTTAAAAATGATCAGGTATTCAATCTTGGGGTTTTCGGTGATGGCCTTGGTCCGCTCGGCGTAAACTTCAAAAATTTTCGCGATGTGGGGGATTGGAAGATCTTCCAACTCGGGCTCGTGGTCCGGGGTTTCGACCACGATTTCCTGGGTGCCGTAGGCCCGCGGGTTATCCAGGGTGACCGCCGGGTACTTATTGGTGATGACGTTGATGCGCCAGCCCGGCCGGTCTTCGACCGTCAGAATGTGCGCCTGCCGTTCGATCGCGCCGGGGCAAAAGACGCAGGCGTGTTTGCCGGGCGGGCGAATGCTGACCGGGCGCTCCAGCTCCTGGGGCCGGTGGCCGCGGCGCGGGGCCATGATGACGTACTTGTCTTGGACGTAGTCTTTGCGCAGTTCGGCGTGGTGGTGGAGGTGGGGCCGCATACATGAGCGTTTAGCGTTCGCCGTGCCGGGAGGTCTGAATGGTACGGTACACCGGGTGGGTGAGGAGTTCAAGGTATTTGCGGATGATGCGGCGGAAACCCACCGCCGACCACAGCTGCACTTTGCTCGAGGAAACCGGGAAAAACTTGGGTTGGCCGCCGTCCACCCAGTGGAGCTCGGGAATGGCGTTGAGCTTCAGGCAGGCGTCAATCACCCCGCCCGCGACGGCCAGCATGGCCGTTTTGATCAACGGCGGCAGCTCTTGCGGCCAGCGTTCGGCCACGGCGCGTTTGAGGTGTTTGCTCAAACCCAGCATGGTGAAGGCCGCCTGCTTCATCCAAATGACTTGGCCATGGTACTCGCGGTCGGTGTAGCCAGCCGGATTATTGGCCGCGGTAATCAGCGGGCCAAACGGGGTGTAAAAGTACGCCGGATCCAGCAACCGGCGGCAGAAGCTGGCGATGTGTTGCCCGTCAGCGGCGCCGTACGTGTAGAGATAGGATTCGTCCAGGTGGTTGACCTTGAATTGCTGGTAGCGGAGTTTGGCGCCTTTTCCGCGCAGCCCAAACGCCGCCAAGGCGTAGGCCGGCAGGCCATCGGGATTCGTGAAACGAAAGCACTTCTCTTTGGCGCGCCACTTGGCAATCAGCCGGTCCAGATCCGGCGCGTGCAGGCGCAGCGCCGGCTGAAATTTTTTAAGCGCGGCCAGCGCCTCGGGGTAAAAAACCGCGTTGACGTCAAAGGGCGCCAGATCGGGCGCGACTTTTTTGAAAGCCCATTCGCTGTCGCGCCAGTTGCCGCTCGAGGCGTGGCCGCGGCCGCGGGGCAGTTTTTTGAAGGTGATAAACTCCTGGCGGCGGGCGCGGTCGAGCACGAGGCGCGCGACGCGCGGCAGGGTGCGGCGCACCAACGGACGGAGCAAAAAATCATCCGGCAGCCGGTCCAAGCCCAACAGGCAGTGCGGCTCAATGTCAATCATGTGGCGGTCGTAGAGGTCGCGGCCGGCGATGCGGTATTCTTCCTTGAATTCGCCGACGACGTCTTCGTGCCAGCCTTCGCCTTTCGCGTTGACGTGCCGCAGACTGGCCTCGTACAGGTAGCTCCTAATTTCCGGCGTCAGGTCATGCACGCCGAGGTCAGCGGTTTCCATCCAATCGCGCGGGAAAATCGTGCCGAAACGGTCGCCGGAGGTTTTGCCCCAGCGGATCAGGTGAGTGATTTCGACCTCGGTGCGCCGCCAGAACTTGCGGATGGTGCCGGCGTGCCGGCCCAGCCGCTCAAACGGGAGTTCCGCGGCATCCTGGAGGAAGTAGCGGCGCACCAGTGGCCGTTCCGGCAGGTCGTTGGTTTCCGCCGTCAACGTGAACGGAATTGCCGCGCCAAGTGTTGCCAGCCGGAAGCCCGCGAACGGTCGGGCGATTTTGGTCACGGTGACCGACGGTGGGAAGGACAACGTGGCGCGGTACCACCGGCGGCGGCCGTAGGCCCGAACAAACGTCAGCTGGGTTTTGCCGGCGGATCGCGCGCGGCTCACCTGTTGGGGCACGAGGCGATCCGGCTGTTCTTGGCGCACCTGCAGGAAGGTTTTAGTCCCGGTCAGCGCGCGAACCGTGCGAATGTCATCCATCGCCGGGTAGTAGAGGTTGATCCGGGGGCCGAGGAAGCGGCCCGTGATCGCGCCGGACGACTCGGTCGGCGCGGTGACCGCGGTAATCGCCAGGCGGTGGCGCGGGATGTCCACCAGGCCGCAGTAGAGGTGGTTGTTCGGCCCGATGACGCGAAACTGGCCCAGCTGGTCGAAGTCAACGTAGTAGCCGTCCGCGATCCAGAGGCCGTCGTCGAGTTGCATACACGAGCTTCTGAGCTTATAGCTTGTTAGCTGCTTAGGGTTTCGGTTCTCCGTCCTCATAGCTACTGCCTAAAAAGCTCCAAGCTATCGGTTCGTTTTTCCCGCGGCAGAATTTTCTGATACACCTTTTCGTACCCCTCCACCATCTTTTCCACCGTGAACTTCTGTTCCACCCACGCGCGGCAGGCGCGGCGGTCGATGGTGTTAATCCGCTTCATGGCGCGGACCATCTCCGGCAGGGTCTGGACCACAAAGCCGGTGACGCCGTCGCGCACCACCTCGCGGACTGACCCGCGGTCAAAGGCAACCACCGGCGTGCCGCAGGCCATGGCCTCAATCATCACCAGGCCGAAGGGTTCTTCCCAGCGGATGGGGTTGATCAGCGCCAACCCCGAGCCGTAGAAGCGGGGCATGTGGCGGGACGGGAGCATGCCGATATAGCGGCGCTCGCGATCCAGCCGCGGCTTGAGCTCTTGCTCCCAGTACGTTCCGCGCGCTAGACCGCCCGCCAGCCGCAGGGGCCAACCCGCCAGTTTTGTCGCGCGCAGGGCAAGGTCAAACCCTTTTTCCGGGACGAAACGGCCGGCGGCAACCAGGTGGTTTCCCGGGCGCGGATTGAACGGGTAGCGGGCCAGATCAATGCCGTTGTAGACGGTCCCCGCGTACCGCAAGCGCGGCGCGCCGCGGCGTTGCGCGTTGGAGATGGATACCAGATGCGCCCGCGGCAGCCGGCGAGTTTGTTCCAACATCCAGCGGTTGAAGCCTTCAATGGGGTCATGGATGGTCACGACCGTGGGCACCCGGGTTAAGCGGACAAAGGGGATGGCGCGGCGGTACGGGTGAACGTGGATGAGGTCAAACATGCCCGCGTTAGCGCGGCGATAGATTTCGGCCAGCATGAGATTTTCGTAAAAGGTCAGCACCTGGTCGTTTTGGCGCGGCAGGTACGGCTGAAGGCCGGGGTGGAAACGCTGGGGACGCATCTTGAGCGTCTCCAACTGGGCGTGCGTGAGCCGCGAGCCGGTCGCGCCAAAGTAGGTCACGTGGTGGCCGCGGGCCGCGATACCATCGGCGATGTCTTTCGCCACCCACAGCGGCGCGTAAAAGGTGTCCCCGGGCGGCGGGGTCGGCCACTGGTTGGTGCAAAACATGGCGAGGCGAATTTTTTTGGGCATAGTCTTAGATCTTGGCAGCGAGTTTGGTCTGCACGATGGTTGTGAGTCTTGGTTGTAGGTCGTGGCGGGGAGTATGGTTATTGGTCATGGTCGAAAGTCTTGGCAGCGGGTTACGTCAAAGGTTTTAGGGCATAGGGTTTCCCCATTGACCATGACCAATGACCTAACCCGTTGCCATGACCCTTAACCTTAGACAAAAAGTAACGACGGGCCTTGAAACCGGAGGACGAAGACGTCCTCCTCCTCGTTTACGTGTTGACGATTCCCTTGAATCCTTTGAGACAGTTGGTGAGCAGCCGCAGGTGGTAGCGTTGCCGGCGGCGCTGGGCGGTCAGGGAAACCTCACGGCGCTGACGGTAGGGGATGCCGCCGATGGCCAAGTACGCCACCACGAGGGGGAACAACTGCCGGAAGCGGCGGAGCCGGCGCGTTGGCAGATGCCGCGCATACCTGGTCAAGAGTTGGCGGCGGAAACGCGGTTGCGCCTCCCACAGATGCACCCAGAGGTAGCCGATGTCGTAGGCGAAATTGTTGATGTGCATCAGTTCCCAGTCCACGATGCGGACGATGCCGCGCGGCACCAGGATATTGCCCAAGTTCAGATCGCCATGTACGAGCGCGCGGTTTTCGGCCGTTAACAGCGGCAGCGAGCGGCTGACTAACCGGGTTAAGCCCCGGCACGTGGCCGGAGGAACTCGAGTATTTTGCGTCAATCCCCAGCACTGTTGGGCGATGGCGTAGTTTTGCGGGTTGAATGCCGGGAGTTTGACCCCGAGATCGCGGGGAGGGCATTGGGCAATGCCGGCGATGCCATGCGCGAGTTGCGACACGATGGTTCCCGAGAGCCGGCCCGTCAGGTGACGGCTGTGGCCGACGGCGGGCCCGGCAATATGTTCCCGCGTGAACCACTCAAAATCCGGCTGGCGGCCGCTGGCGAAAAATTGGGGCGCGATGGCGGCAAACGGCAGGCGGCGGCGCGCGAATTGTTTCAGCACGGCGATTTCGGTCAAAAATTTATTGCGGGCGTCGGGGTTGTCATGCAGCCGGGCGTAAAAGGCCACGGTTGTTCCGTCGGTTGCGCGCGCGGCGGTAAAGTAGCGGTGCTTGGCGGTGTTAACCTGGTTCAGGAAGGCCCGCGGGGTGACGGCCGGCTTCAACTTGAGCCGCCCGAGCACCCGGGCGATTTTTCTGCCGATGTCGGGGATGAGGATGTTGCCAGAGGGCATACCGATAATTCCTCATTGACCTAATTTCTCAACCATGACCAATGACGCAATGTCCAATCGTTTTGGTCATTGGGGTTGGGGATTTGTTCCGGTCAATGAGAAATGAGGTCAATTCTATCAAGGTCGTGCGGAATTACCGCATATCTCCACCCCAGGACCATACGCGCCGCTACAACTCCACCTTAATCCCTCCACCCACTTCGGAGGATTTGGGCATTGGTGCTTGTTGAGGCCCGAGAAATTAGTCATGAGAAATTTACCCTTTTAGTTGTATTCGCAGCACTTTTCAAGATCTTCTCATAGACCCGTTCGTACCCGTCCACCATCTTCTCCACGGTGAATTTTTGTTCCACCCAGCGGCGGCAAGCGGCGCGGTCAATCCGGTCAATGTTTTTCATCGCGCGGACCATTTCGGGAATCGTTTGGACGATAAACCCGGTCACGCCGTCTTTTACAATCTCGCGCACCGACCCGCGGTCAAAGGCAACCACCGGCGTGCCGCAGGCCATGGCCTCAATCATCACCAGGCCAAACGGCTCGTGCCATTCAATCGGATACAAGAGCGCCCGCGCGCCGCCGTAGAAGCGGCTTTTGGCCGCGGTGGAAATTTCACCGATGAAGCGGATATTTCGTCCCAGGCGCGATTGAATCCGGCGGCGAAAGTATGGCCGCTGGAGCGGGTCAAGCCGTCCGGCCAGGGTCAGTTTGGCGCGGGCTTGGCGGCAGGCGGCGATGGCGTTTTCAATTCCCTTGTGTTGGTCCACGCGGGCGATCCAAATGAAGTGGCCGCCCGCCCGTTCGCGGTATCGAAATTTCGAAATATCAATCCCATTGGAGACGGTTCCGACGCGGTGCAGCCGGATGGGGCTGACGCGGTGCTGGGCGTTGGAGATGGTGACAAAGTGCGACCAGCGGCTGCGCGCGAGGATCTGCAAGCGTGGGTCGTTTCGCCGCGATGAGTAGAGTGGATTGTGGATGGTATGTACCACGGGCACGCGGCTGAAGTAGGCAAAAAACGTTTCGTAGAGGTCAACGTGCGAGTGGATGAGATCAAATTCGCCCGAGCGGGCAAACGCTTGGGCCAGGTGACGCAGCGTGTCAAGTTGGTTGGTCCAGGGGATGCCGGCGGCAATCAGGTTGGTGGGAAAGCCGGCAACCAGCCGGGCTGACGTTCGGGAGTTGCCGGAACCAAACAGCGTCACGCGGTGGCCACGTCGAATCAACCCCTCACAGAGATGGTAGACAATCCACTCGGTACCGCCGTACTTTTGCGGCGGCACGCGGAGCCACAAGGGCGCAATTTGGGCGATCCGCAATTTTCCTCGCGTCATGGGTGACATGTCATACTCTCCAGTCTACCATTGCGCCGCCGCGGTTGGAATCGTGGCCGGCTTGAGCCGGTTTTTTACCGTTTCAGCACCTTATGGATGATCGCCTCGTAGCCTTGGAGCATGTGATCAATGGTGAATTTTTCCATCACCCACTCGCGGCAGTGGACGCGGCTGATGGCGTCAACTTTTTTAATCGCTTCAACCATCTCCTCCAGGGTATCCACGACAAAGCCGGTTTCACCGTGGCGGACCACTTCCGGCACGGCGCCGTGGCGCGTGGCGATCACCGGCGTGCCGCAGGCCATGGCCTCAATCATCACCAGGCCGAACGGCTCGGACCAAATGGTGGGGAAAATCAGCGCCCGGGCGTATTGATACAGCGCGATTTTTTTCCGCAACCCGATTTCGCCCAGGTAGCGGACGCGGCGGTTCAGGTGCGGCTTGATTTTTTCGTTAAAGTAACCAACGTCCCGCAGCCGGCCGGCCAAGAGCAGCCGATGGCCGGTTTTGAGGGCGGCCTGCACGGCCGTTCCCGGGTCTTTGTGCTCGCCAATCGTGCCAATGGTGAACAGGTAGTTAGCCGGTTTGGGATTGAACGCGAAGCGGGCGGTGTCCACGCCGTTGTAAACGGTGCCGAGGTAGTTGAGATCTTTGGCGACTTTTTGCTGGTTGTGGGAAATGGTCACCAGGGGCGTGCGGTAGCGGCGGAAGAGTTCCGCCAGTTCCTTGAAGATGGGCAGGTGCAGGACGTGGATGATGGGGACCTTGAGGATCTCGGAGAGCGGGAGGAGAATTTCACCGCCGCGGACGTGGTTGAAGATGACGTCGTACCGGCGGCGGCGTTTGAGGAGTTCGGTGATCAGTTCGGTGATGTAGGTTTGCTCCAGCCGCAGCCGGCGCGAGCCCTCGATTTGCGCCAGCGGCAGTTTGGTTGCCCCGAGGCCCGGGTGGTTGATGGCGACGTGGCGGGCCGTGGTGCGGGAGTTTTTCAGGGCAAACAAGGTGACCGCGTAGCCGCGGGCAACCAGGCCGTTGGCTTGGTGGTAGACGATCCACTCGGTGCCGCCTTGCTTTTTCGGCGGTACCGGAAACACCAACGGCGCCAAAATCGCGACGCGGATGTTGTGGTTGTGGTTGGCGGGGGACATAGTCGTTCCTCGTTATGCGTCAATCGTCGTACGGCGACGAGACCCGGCTTCGTGAGTCAATGGTCGTAAGTCATGGCAGCGAGTTTGGTTGAAGGTCATTGGTCAAAGGATCGGGTGCGTACACTTCGACTTATGACCATGACCGGTGACCTAACCCGCCGCTAAGACCTTAGACTATTGGGACCGCTGCGAAACTCCATTTCTGCCGCGAATTCCAAATTTCGGCTGCAACATCGCAACTGCTCCTCCGCTAATCTTGCAGATAAACATCGTCGCATTTGCGATTTTTCGCTTCGAAATTTGGAATTCTCGCCACGAAAGCGAGTTTCGCAGAGGTCCCTATTGACTAATCCGGTTAAGTCCAGGGGTTTGGTCACCGCTGCCGTTGCCCCGGTAGAATTTGGTGGTAGATCTCTTCGTATCCTTCCACCATCTTCTCCACCGTGAATTTTTGTTCCACCCACGCGCGGCAGGCGCGCCGGTCAATCGTCCCGACGCGGCGCACCGCGCGCGCCATGTCGGAAATCGCCTTGACTACCACGCCCGTGACGCCGTCCTTAATTATCTCACGCACCGACCCGCGGTCAAAGGCAATCACCGGCGTGCCGCAGGCCATGGCTTCAATCATCACCAGACCAAAGGGTTCTTCCCAGCGGATGGGATAGAGCAGGGCGCGCGCGTTCGCAAGGAGGGCAACCTTTTGCCGGTGGGTGAGTTCGCCCAGGTAGCGGATGCGCCGGCCATCCACCAGCGGCTTGACGCGGCGGAGCCAGAAGGGTTCGTCCACCCGGTCAATTTTTGCTCCGATACGCAGTGGCAGCCGGCTGCGTTTAGCCACCGCGATGGCCTCCAGAATTCCTTTCTTTTCCGTAATCCTCCCCAGCCACGCCAGGTAGCGGCCGGTCTCGTGGCGGAAGGTGAACCGCGGAACGGCGATCCCGTTGTGGACGGTGCCGACGACGCGCATAAAGGATGGCGCGAATTGGCGCTGGGCGCGGCTGATGGCGACCACCGGGCTGGCGGGAAACGCCTGCCACAACCGCCGCTCGGCCGGCCGGTTGTGCAGCGCGCTGAGGTCGGCGTGGACGGTGGTTACCACTGGGGTGGCGACCAAGCGGGAAAAGACCAGGCCGAAAGGACCGGCATGGTTGTGGATGAGGTCAAAACGCTCGGCGTGACGAAAACATTGGAAGATGTGCTCCAGCGGGCGCGGGGTATCGCCCCAGGGGATGCCCATGCGGTAGAGTCCCCGCGGGAACGGCGCGACTAAGCGGGCGCGGGTGCGCGAGTCGCCGCTGGCAAACAGCGTGACGCGGTGACCGCGGGCAACGAACGCTTCCGCCAGGTTAGCCACCACCAACTCGGTGCCGCCGTAGCGGGGCGGCGGGACCGCTTCCCACGGCGGGGCGAGCAGGGCGATGCGGAGCGGGCGCATACGGTAAGCTTATAGGTAATGATAGCGGATAGACTTTTTCGTCGCCTATAGCTATCCGCTAACCGCTATCAGCTACCCTGGTCATCCGCGCTCCCCAGATGGCGACGGCCAGGGCGTCGGCGGCGTCATCCGGCCGGGGAAGCGTTTTGAGTTTGAGCAGCAGCATGACCATGCGCTGGAGTTGCCGTTTGTCCGCGCGCCCGTAGCCGGCCACCGCGAGCTTAACTTGCAGCGGCGTGCACTCCACCACCGGCAGGCCGAAATCGCCGCAGACCGCCAGCACCGCTCCGCGGGCTTGGCTGACCGCCATCGCCGTGGCGGTGTTGGTGTTGAAAAAGATTTTTTCCACCGCCACCAGCTGGGGACGGGTGTCGCGGAGCAGGGCGCGAAGCTCCCGCTGTAAATTATCCAGGCGGCGCGCGTCGGGCTGGCCGGCCGCGGTGCGGATGACGCCCATGCCGTGCGCGGACAAGGCATCGTTGGTGGCGCGGATCACGCCGTACCCGGTGGTCGCCAATCCCGGATCAATGCCGAAAATCAGGCGCGTTTCAGCCGTGGTTGGCATTGTGGTGGATGTCGTGCACGTCCGGGTGGCCGGCGACCGCAGTCAGAAATTTTTGCACCGCGGTCACCGCCTGGTCAGCCAGCGTGACGGTCTCCTTGGGCTGCAGGGTCAGCTGAGCCCGCGGCGTCAGTCCGCGGTCGCTCACGTGTTGGCGCACCGATTCCAGGCGGTCGGGTGGACAGGCGATCCTGACGCCGTCGGCCGAGCGTTCGACATCCGTGGCCCCCAGATCAATCAGCGCCAGTTCATCGGCCTCCGTCAGGGTGGGGACATTCACGATGCCAATGCGCGCGAACTGCCAGCTGACGCTCCCGGGCGCGCCCATGGAGCCGCCGTGCTCCTCCACCAGGTGGCGGATTTCTTGGCTGGTGCGGTTGCGGTTGTCCGTCAGACATTCCATGATGACGGCCACGCCATGCGGGCCAAAGCCCTCGTAGGTGACGGCCTCGAGCTGCTCACCGGTGCTTCCGCCCGAACCACGAGCGATGGCACGTTCAATGGTGTCTTTGGGCATGTTGACCGCCCGCGCTTGGTCCACCGCTAAACGCAGTTTGAAATTGGCCGCCGGATCAGCCCCACCCCGCGCGGCGATGGTAATACCTCGGATGAGTTTAGTGAAGACTGCCCCGCGCTTGGCGTCGGCCGCGCTTTTAGCGCGGTGGGTCGTCGCCCATTTGCTGTGGCCGGACATACCGGTTGATGGTCATGGTCTAACGTCTTGGCGGTGAGTATGGTCCGCGCCATGGTCTCGCGTTTGGGTCAAAAGTCGTGGCGGCGAGTTTGGTCATTAGTCTTCGTTCAAGGATCGGGTGAGTCTACCGCGACTTGCGACCATGACCAATGACCTGACCCGTTGCCATGATGTAAGACTTTTGACCCGGTCTCGGTATGCATTCCTCCGCTGCTTGGCGTTGCCTCGTGTCAGTAAACCATCAGTCCATTGCTACTGATGAGGCAATGATATTATGCCATGTTTTTGTTGCGGCAGCAAGGTTGTGGGCCGAGCAGCGCGGTTGCGTTCAGCGAGTGTGACCGCTACTATGAAGAAATGTTGGGCGCAACCCTTATCCGCCAGGGGGGCACAATCGTCGTCCGTGCTGTCGTTAC
>CAYJVS010000001.1:0-8190 GCA_964373635.1 uncultured Gammaproteobacteria bacterium | reverse complement strand
TGGGCGCAACCCTTATCCGCCAGGGGGGCACAATCGTCGTCCGTGCTGTCGTTACCGTTCATGCGGTCTGGCGGCGGGTCACCGCGCGCCACCCCGCGGCCCGGTACCTCATGGTCTTCGCCATGAGCGGCCTGCTCTCCGCCTGGCTCCACGCGACGCCGACGTTTCCGGATCCGGATTCGTTCTACCACGCCAAACTCTCGCTGCTCTTGGCGCGGCGCGGCGTGTTCACGACGTTTCCCTGGTTGGCATTTACCACCTTAAAATCCCAGTTTGCCGACCACCAGTTCCTCTACCATGTCCTGTTGATCCCTTGGGTGTACCTGTGGCCGCCGTTGGTGGGGTTGAAGCTCTTTACCGTCACCGCTTTTGCCGCCGCGGTCACCGCGTTTTACGCGCTGCTTTGTCACTGGCGCGTCCGTTGGCCGGGACTGTACACGATGGTGTTGCTTACCGCCAACCCCTTTTTGTTTCGGGCCAATTTGGCCAAGGCGCAGCCGGTGGTGTTTGCCGTGCTGTTTTTGAGCCTGCGGTACGTGTTTCCGCCCCGCCCGTGGGCGCTGGGGGTGGCGAGTTTTCTTTACGTGTGGCTGTATGGCGGTTGGCCGGTGCTGGTGGGGTTGGTGGGACTGACGGCGGTGGTGGTAACACTTTGGCCGCGCGTTACCCGCGGCCGGGTGCCACGTCAACCCGTCGGGCGGGCGCTTGCGGCGGTGCTGGGAGGCGCGGCGCTGGCGCTGGTTGCCAGCCCATACTTTCCGACCAATGTGGCGATGTACTGGAACCAGATCGTGCATGTGGCCGTGATCAACTACCAGCGGGTGATTGGCGTGGGGGCCGAGTGGTACCCATACCCGGCGCACGAGTTGGCGGTCGTCGCGCCGTTGGTGACGTTCCTCGCGTTGGTGGGTGGCTGCACCTACGCGATGCGGTTTCGCCAGCAAGGGGTGCGGTCAACGGTGCTGCTGGTTGCCATGCTGGGCTGGGTGGCGTTGACGCTCCGCTCGCGCCGCAATATTGAATACCTGATTCCGTTCGCCTTGCTCTTTGCCGCGGTCGCGATTGACGCCGGCCTGCGCGGGCTGGACCCGCGGCGTTTTACCCGCGAGCTGGGGGAATTTTTAGCCGGAAAGAAACTCTTGTTGGCGGGCGCGGTGCTGCCGTTGGCGCTGATTCCGCCGCTGATTTTTCAACAGCTGCGCGACGTCTTGAGCGCGTACGCGTCCGGTATACCCTTCACGCGGCTGCAGGGCGCAGCCCGGTGGCTCGCGCGCCACACGGCGCCCGGCACGGTGGTGTTCCACAGCGATTGGGATGAATTTCCGCTGCTGTTTTACCCCAACAGCGCCAATTACTACATCGTGGGGCTGGATCCGACTTTCCTGTACCGGTACGATCCGGCGCGCTACCAGCAGTGGGAGCGCGTTACCACGGGCCGGGAGCGGGCGCGCCTGCATCAGGTGGTGGCGGAATCGTTTGGCGCGCGGTACGTGGTGGTGACGCCGGATCGCCATGACGCCCTGGCTAAACTCCTGCGTAAAGCCCCCGGGTTTCAACTCGTCTACCGCGATGCTGAAGCCGAGGTGTATGAGGTATTGGAAATCCCAAATCCCAAGCACCGAATTCCAAATACTACGCCATGACCAAAATTGTAACATCCCAAACGGTTTGAATTTTTGGTATTGGAATTTTGGATTTGTTTGGGATTTGGAATTTGTGATTTGGAATTTTCTCAATCGTTATGCATTTGTGCGTTGTCCTCCCCGCCTTGAATGAGGAGACGATCATCGCCGCGTCGTGCCAACAGGTGGCGGCGTTTTTAGCGCGGCATTTTGCTGACTGGACCTGGGAGATTGTGGTGGCCGATAACGGTTCAACGGATCAGACCGCGGCCGTGGTTTTGGCGCTGGCCCAGGGTGAGCCGCGCCTCCGCTGCTTGGCGGTGCCGCGGGTGGGGAAGGGGAACGCGATCAAGGCTGCCTGGCAGTCGCGAGACGCGGACGTTTATTGTTTCATGGATGCGGATTTGGCCACCGATCTTTCGGCGCTGCCGGCGCTCGTGGCGGCGGTCACCTCTGGCGGCTTCGATGTGGCGGTCGGATCGCGGTTTGCGCCCGGGGCGGTGGTAGAGCGCGACTGGCTGCGCCGGATGTCCTCGCGCGGCTATCAACTGGTGCTCCGGCTGCTGCTGGGCACCCGCGTCCGCGATGTTCCCTGCGGATTTAAAGCCATCACCCGCCGCGTCCGCGACGAGCTCTTGCCCCAGGTGCGAAACGGCGCGTGGTTTTTTGACTCGGAGTTGGTGATCTTGGCGGAGCGCGCCGGTTACCGGATCGCCGAGATCCCGGTGCGCTGGCGCGAACCGGTGACGCCGGGCCGCGCCACCAAGGTCAAAATTGGATCCTTGAGCCTCGGCTACCTGCGCGCGGTGATGTCCCTGCGGCGGCGGCTGAAGACGGTGCATCAGGAATCAGGAATCAAAAATCAGGCATGATCGGATTGGTCATGGTGTGATGAGGTATGTCAAATACCGGTGATGCGAGGTTGGCGGTTATCTCCCTGGAGACCTTCGCGCTGCTGCTCCTCGGCGTGCTCGATATCGGCGTGCTCCGCCGGTTGCTGCCGCTGCCGTTGTGGATTACGTTGGCCAACTTGTTTTGGCCCGTGGTGCTCGGGTCCCTGCTCGTTGATTGCTCGCCACTTTCAGCGTTGTGGCGTGAGCGAGTTAAAACCGTCGCCGCTGTTGGCGCCATCATCGTTTTCGCGTACGCCGGCACCATTTCGATGATTGCCTTGCGGCACACGGTTGCACCGCATCACTATGTCCATGATAATGCCGTCTTGATTGAGGAAGGCATCAAACAGTTGTTGTCCGGTCGGAATTATTACGCGGTGGATTACCGGGGAACGGCGCTGGAGGCTTGGCAGGGAGGGAAGTTCTACGATGCCAATGCCAACACTTGGTTTGATAACCCCGCGCTTGACCACTACATCACGCTGCCGTTTTACACCCTGGCCTCGGCCCCCGTCTATTGGGTGAGCACGCGCGTGATCGGGTGGTACGACCAGCGATTTGTTGACCTGCTGGTCTACGCCATCGTCGGCGCGGTGGCGTGGCGATTGCCCAGTCGGCGTTGGCGGGTGCTCGCGCTGCTCCTCATTGCGCTCAACCCGCTGCAGCTGGAAGCCTTGTTGGTGGGTACCAGCGACACCTTTGTGCTCGCGTTCCTCTTACTGGCGGTGTGGCTGATTACCCGGCAACGGCCGCTGGCCGCTGCCGTGGCCATGGCGTTTTCCGCCGCCAGCAAACAGACTTCATGGTTGGCGATTCCGTTGCTTGTGGTCTATGCTTGTGGCAGTCTGCGCGAGACTGGCCTGGCGTGGCGGCCGGCGCTTGGCCGTTTGGTCCGCCAGTGGTGGCCGTTGCCGGCGGTGTTTGCGGCGTTCGTACTGCCGTTCCTCTGGTGGGACGCGGGTGCGTTCATTGATGACGTGTACCGCTATCCCGCGGGTCTGCTGCCGACCAGTTTTCCCATCATTGGCGAAGGGCTCTCGGTTCTGCTGCAGCTGTTGGGGCTGCCGCCGTCGCCGCGCGCGTACTTCCCCTACGGGTACCTCCAGCTGCTCATTGGCGGCCCGGTCTTTTTCCTGCTGATGTTCTGGTTGTTGCGGCGTCCGTCGCTCTCGCGCGCCCTCGGCAGCGCCGGCGTTTTCTCCCTGACCTATTTGTGGTTGAGCCGTTTTTTCAACGGCAACTACCTGACCATGCCGATCGCGCTGCTAACACTCGCGACCATTTTGAGCCAGGAAAATTCCGAGTTCCATACACAACTGGCGACCATAAATTCCAAGCACCAAATTCCAAATAAACCCCAATGACCCAATTTTCAAAACTCAAAAATTTTCGGATTTCGGCGTTGGAATTTTAGTTGTCCGCGACAACTACCCCGCAGCCGCGGGGTGAAAGCAACGCTTTCGTTTGTTTGGAATTTGGGATTTGGAATTTGGTGCTTTACATCGCTATGCCCGGTCCCCGCAAAGTCATCGTCGTGCTCCCGGCGTATAACGCCGCCAAAACCTTGGCGCGGACGCTGGCGGATATTCCGCGCGACGCGGTGGATGACATAATTTTAGTCGATGATGCCTCAACGGACGGCACGCCCGAGGTGGCGCGGCGGCTGGGCCTGCGCACCATTGTTCATCCCAAAAACCGCGGCTACGGCGGCAATCAAAAGACGTGTTATCATGAGGCATTGCGTCTTGGCGCCGACATCGTGGTGATGGTGCACCCGGACCACCAGTACGACCCGCACGCCATCCCGCGGCTGTTGGCGCCGATCCAGGCGGGGGAATGCGACGCGGTCTTTGGCTCGCGGATGATTTGGCGCGGCGCGGCAATTGCCGGCGGCATGCCGCGCTGGAAGTACGCGGCCAATGTCCTTTTGACGAAATTTGAAAATTGGTGTCTGGGATTGCGGCTGACCGAGTATCATTCCGGCTTTCGCGCCTATAGCCGCCGCGCGCTGCAGACGGTACCGTTTGATTTGAATTCCGACGATTTCGTCTTTGACACGGAAATCATTGTCCAGTTGGTGGTGCACGGCTTTCGCATCCGGGAAATTCCCATTCCGACGCGATACTTCAACAATGCCTCCTCTATTGGCGTCGGTCGCAGCATCCATTACGGCCTGGCGATTTTGCGCGCCATGCTGCGGTACGGTTTGACGCGCGCCGGACTGGCACGGTCGCCGCGGTTTCGCCGCAACCGTCAAGAACCCCCGGCGCGAACCCCGCCAATTCCTCCCCTGAATGGAAGTGGTTCTCCTCCTCGCGAAGGAGGAGTTAGAGGAGGTTGAGTGCCTGGCACGCAAGGGAGGGTAGGTGGGGTTACCCGGTTTATGTTCGAGTGGTATGCTTCATGATCGTTCCCGTTGGTGGCTGCTGACGGTTCTGATTGCCGCCGCCGCGCTGCGTTTGACCCTGGCGCTCGTGCTGCCGTTTGACGCTGCACCAGACGAGCGGTGGCGGTTCGATGTCGTGAGCCGTATCTATGCGACTGGCCGAGCGCCCCGGTACGGCCAGGAAACCGGGCACCATTATGTCGTTAAGCCGATCTTTGGCTTGCGTCTCAACGCGTATCTGGCGCGGGCCATTCCTGGCGGACTGCCGCTTTTCCATAAGCTTCGGTTTGGTTCTCTGGCGGTTTCGATACTGACGGTACTTTTGGCCTACGCCGCGGCCCGCAACCTCTGGCCCGCGCGGCCGAACCGCGCGCTCGCGCTCGCCACGGTGCTGGCGTTTCACCCCCAGTTTCTTTTTATTGGTTCCTACCTCAACGCCGACGCCTACACGATTTTTGCCAATACCTTGTTACTGTATCTTTTGACGTTGGCGCACCGGCGCGGACAGCTCACCCCCGCGCTGGCGGGCGCCTTCGGCGGGGGCCTCGGGCTGCTGTTTTTGGGGCGGGAAAATGGCTATGCCGGGTTTGTTTTTGCTGCCGGGTATATTGGTTATCTGGTGTGGAATAATTGGCGCGTCAACGGACGACTCCTGGGATTGAGTCTCGCCATCTTTTTGGTTTTCCCCACGGCATTTTATCTCCAGCAATATCTCCACTACGGCAAGGCGTTCATTCCGCTGGTAGTGGGCAGCGGCGTAGCCTGGGTGCCGCCGGAGTGGTCGGTCGCGCAAGCCTACCAAAGCCTCGATACCGCCGGTTTCGACTACGGCGTCAGCCACCTCCACTGGAGTAACGGGGTGGAGTGGGTTGTCTTCCTGGCGATGATTTTCACCAGCAGCTTTGGAACCTTCGGCTACATGGACGTGGGTATGCCGTGGCCGTTATACTCGGGATACCTTGCCGCCATCGTTGCCGGTATCGTTGGCCTCTGCCGGAGCGTTGGCGTTCATCCGTCGGCCGGGTCCCCCGCGGTCCGTTCCCTCAAGTGGCTGCTGGGCAGCGCCGCGGTGGCCATGGCCACCCTGGTGGTCGTTGTCATCCGCCACAATTTCGTGGTGTTGTTTCAGGCGCAAGGACGGTACCTTTTGCCGCTGTTGGTGCCGGCGATGCTTTTGTTCGTGATGGGTTGGCAACGGGTTTTTCGCCATCCAGGTACCGCGGAGGTGCTCACCGCGTTTGGCGCCGGTTTTTTTGTCGTCAGCGGCAGCTTCACCGTTTGGATGCTGGCCAACCTCTATGCCTAAGCCTTGGGTGGCGCGCCTGGCCGTGTTGGCGATTGTCATTGTCGCCGTCGGCCTCCGCGCGTGGGGTATCAACGACCGCCTGCTGTGGCAAGATGAGGCGGAGAGTGCAATCTATGCCCTGCAGATCCTTGACGTTGGGTACCCGAATGCCGAATTTCGCGGCGAGCGTCTCTACGAAAACCGCAGCTTCATCCCCGACAGCCACCCCAGGTACGAGTTTCAATCCACCAACTACGTCGGGTCGCGTTTTGAGAAGAACAAGGGCTGGCTGCCGTACTACTTGATTGCCGGCTCATTCAAAAGTTTTGGCACCGGCGCCTGGCAGGCGCGCCTGCCGTCCCTTGCCGCCGCGGTTGGTACGATATTTGTCCTCTGGGCGCTCGGCCGCCGGCTGCTGCCGCGCGGCTGGTTGTGGCTGCCGGCGGTCCTCCACGCGCTCAACCCCGTGGCCATGTACTACGAACGGCAGGCGCGCTACTACAGCCTCGTGATCTTACTGGTCAGCTTGAGTTTGCTCAGCTACGTGGTGTTCCGCCGCCGGCCGACGCGGTGTAACCTGCTGGCGCTGACGGTCGTGCTGGTGGCGCTGTTTCATACCCACATCGTCGCCGCTGCCGTGGTTGGGATGGTGTTGGTAGTCCATTGGCTTGGGACCGAACGCTGGCCGCGGATTGCCGCGCAGCGGGGTTTGGGCCTCGCGGTCGGGTTGAGTTTGGCCGCCACCGTACCGTGGCTGGCGCTGGTGAACTTCCCTGCGGTCTGGCGCTACCAAGGTTTGGAATCCTACCTGCGGTACGTTTTCCTGGGGGTGATCGCGACTGCGGCCGTCTCGGGCTGGCTGCTGGTGCGAGGATTGCGGCGCTGGCTGCAGCTTTCAATCTCCTTCGGATGGGTGCGTGCCGAGGCGAATGTCCTCCTGGTATTTTTCTGCGTCGTGTACTTCATCGCCATGCCGTTGCTTGCCCCAGCCGAATCGGTCGCCGAACGGCAGTTCCTGCCGTTGCTGCCGGCGCTGTACCTGCTCACGGCGTACCTGCTGTCGTTGCTGCCATCGAGGACGCGCCGCCGGGAGGCATGCGCCGGGCTGCTGCTGGTCGTCGGGCTAGCCGGCGGGTTGTTCGTGCCCCTCCACCTGGATACGCGTGCCCGCGCCAGCCTCTACGAGGTGGCCTGGGTGCCACCCTTGGTGGAACGTCTGCGCCGCGAGGGCGGCCTCGAAGGCAAGCTCGTGCTCACGGACTATTTCCAGTTCCCCCTTAGCTTCTACGGGGGGACGCCGGTGCAGCTGCTCTACATGCTGCGCTGCGAATATTTACAGGCGTACCCCGATGGAATCCTCTACCTGGTGCACCCGATCCGTCCGCCCCAGCCGCCGGGAACACCGCCGGCGGAAGCCCTGCCGTACTGCTACACTCGAGAGCAGGTCGCCTGTGGGGAGCGTCTCACCACGCTGCGGGCCTGCCTGCAGTTCAACCGCACCTGTCAGTTCGAAGACCTCAACGGCACTTTGGTGGTGAGCTGCTCACCGCCACGCGTCCATGGCTGAACGACTGCTGCTGGTCATCCCCACCTACAACGAGCGCGGCAACCTCGCCGCGCTGCTGGAGCAGATTTTTGCCGTGCCGATCGCCGGCCTGGAGGTGCTGGTGGTGGATGATAACTCGCCGGATGGCACCGGGCAGCTCGCCGAATCCCTGAAGACGCGCTACCGCGGCCTGGCCGTGCTCCACCGGCCAGCCAAAGCGGGCCTGGGCACCGCCTATGTCGCCGGCTTTCGCCGGGCGTTGGCCGAGGGCGCCTCGCTCATCCTCCAGATGGACGCTGATTTCTCCCACGATCCGGCGGTTGTGCCGCGATTGCTCCAAACGCTGCAGGCCGGGGCGGACGTAGCCGTGGGCTCGCGCTACGTGCCCGGCGGCCGGATCGTGAACTGGAGCTGGCCGCGGCGAGGCATCAGTTGGCTGGGCAACTGGTACGCCCGCA